>QHVY01000236.1 GCA_003223695.1 Acidobacteriota bacterium | reverse complement strand
AACGGTGATCATCTTTTCGGGCTTCACGTCGTGATCGAGCGCCATCGCCACCGCTGGTCGCGCCATTCCTGCAGCGCAGCCGCACACAGAGTTCACGACCACCAGCACGGTCCCCTTCTTCTCGCCGAGGACTCGATCGACCTCGTCGGGCGTTCGCGTTTCCTGAAAACCGAGACGCGTCAGTTCCTCGCGCATCGGTCCAACAATTCGTTCATCGTAAATCGGTCCCATGAATCCTCCAACGCGAACATGATACTCAATGCGGCTGGTTTGTGTTGATCTGCAGCGAGCTGACCATCGCATTCAGGATGTTGTTGTAATTCGCTGCATCGCTCTCCGGAGTCACAAAGAGCATATACAACAGGTGTTCATCCGAGAGCTGACGGGTGACGACGGTGACGCGCTCGTCGATGCCGGTGTTCGGGTCCGTTCCCCGCAAAGTCGCGGCGAGTGCGGTGCCGCCGGCGAGTCGCAGCCGCTGCGCGTTATTGTTCGCCAGCCTCAGATACGGACTGCTCTGCTCGAGCGCCGCAAGCAGGTCCTGTGTCGCGGTTTGAAGGGAGATGTTCCCCTCCGGTCCGTTGCCGAACGGATCGTAGTGATTGATGATCGCGCCGTAAACGATTTCCGATTGGCCGTTGACGTTTCCAGCGCCACCGGGCGGCGCGATCGTCACGGCAGCCGAACCAGATTCATACACTTGCCAATTTGATGGATAGGAGATCCGGTACAGACCGGAGCGACTCGTGTAGCTGTTCAAAGAATTCGATGGCGCCGGAACGCTGACCGTTCTCGCACCGCTACTCGATCGCGTGCGTCCGCCACTCGGACCCGATGCGCTTGCCTGCGAGATCGCCCGCCCCGGCTGTCCGGCTCCATACCCGGACAATCTGTTTTGCACTTGCCGCAGCTCGGCGACGTTGGTGGTCGGCGTCGCACTCACATGCAGCAGTTGCGCTTCCTTTTCGATGCGGGCGATGCGATCCGGTGGCGCCGGATGATCGGCCATCCAGTTGGTTTTCTTCGATGGATCAACGCGTTCGAGTGTCCTGAAAAAATTCTCCATATCGACGGGCGAATAGCCTGACGCCGTGAGGATCTGCGATCCGCGCACGTCGGCCTGGGTTTCGATGTCGCGGCTGTATTTCAGAAAGAGCGCATTGAGACCGATGCCGCCGACGGCGTTGATGATTTGTGCGGTCCCCTGACCGATGCGGCCGCCAAGGATTCCGCCGAGAATGCCGATGCCGGCTTGAGCCAGATAGGCCTTCGACGCCTGATGCGTGCCGTGCCGCAGTGCCACGTGCGAGATTTCGTGAGCGAGCACGCCGGCCACTTCGCCCTCATTACGCGCGTTATCGAGCACGCCGCGATTGAGGAAGATGATGCCGCCCGGCAGAGCGAACGCGTTAATGTCCGATTGATTCACAACGTGGAACTGATACTGGAAGTTTGGCCCGGCTGAGTTTGCGGCAAGTTTCTGCCCAATGCGGTTCACATACGCATTCACTTGTGCGTCGTTGAGCATCGGCAGTTGTTGCATTGCTTCAGCGGCGGATTGCTGCCCGATCTGCACGTCATCATTGGTTGAGAAAAGATTGAATCCTGGTTTGATCCTGGTCTGCGCCTGGGCAATCGCAGCGGCGGAGACAACTACGTAGACAACTAGCGAGCGCATCAGTTTTCTTTGTGACATGTTTCACCCCTATTCGATAACCGCTTCGTTGCGAAGTCAGTGCCCGCCGGTGCTTCGGACGGCTCGCGATCGGAACATCGACAGCAGCGCCCTCATGTCTCGTGAATCGATCAGGCCGTCCCCGTTCACGTCACAGCCCCAGCTTCCCGGAAAAGCGCCGTTCTGCGCGCTGATGGCCGGCTCCGGGTTGCCATCGAGCAACTCCTGGGCGAGCGCTGCGACGTCTGCGGCGTCAACGCGGCCGTCGCCATTGCAGTCGCCTCGTTGCGGGGGAATCAACTGATAAATCGCATTGCCGGTGACGAAAAAGACATCGCCGTTGACGTTTTGGGCGACGTCGATGATCGAGCCGGTCACGCCGGCGATGATCGGAATCGGATCGGGAATCGGCCTCGCGTCGATGTCGGGCACGTAGTAAATCGCCTTGGTGACGAACGCGCCGAGAAGATAGCCACGCTGAAAATAGCGGTTGCGTCCATTGACGGCTATGAGACCGGTCGGCGCGACGATGTTTGGAAAGACATAAATCGGTGCCACTGCGCCCTCAATTGCCGGCGCGCTGCCCATGGTGTACGGCCATCCGCAAAAGTCGCCCAAGTGAACGATGTTGATTTCGTCATCGGCCAGCTCGCCATTGTCGGACGCAATCAAGCGCCGATTGCCGGCGTCCCACGCCATGTCGAATGGATTTCGGAAACCAAGCGCGAACTGGACGACACTGCCATCGACGTTGAGGCGAAAAATCTTTCCGCCGTTCCAATCGGGAAGTGAAGCGATCGTCCAGCCACCATAGTCGCCAATCCCGACGAAGATGGATCCATCAGCGGCGACAGTGGGATTCCCTCCGTGATGCTCGGACGGTACTGGGCGCTGGGGCACGTCCTTATCGCACACGAATGAATGAAGAATTGTTTCCGCGCCGGTGGTCAGATCGATCGACGACACGACATCGGCTGTCAATGCCGGCGTTGTGTAATGCACGATCGCTGTGTTGTCGCCGCGCAGGGCCATTCCGAGAAGTCCGGAGTCGCCAATCGCAGCGGTGTTCACATGCGTAACAAGTTGGCTCATGCCGTCACTGAATCGAAACACGCCGCCGGCCGTAGTCGTGTAATAGATCGTGTTGTGTGAGTCGATAGCGATCGAGCTCGCAAATCCTGATGTCGGGCCGAGGAGCTGCACGCGAAAGCCGGGAAGAGCAGCGGCATGCGCAGATAGTGCGGCAAGAAACAGAACTGTGAACGGTACCCTCATCAACTGCTCGGGCGGCTAGGAAATATCGTGCCACAAAAAGCCCGGAACCAAATCCGAATTCCTTCGTATGTAGTAGCAAAAACGTGATAGTGACGCGCCGAGCCGGTTCGCAAAATCGACAGCGGCGCAAACAGCGAACATGATCAGGCACGAGCAGCGGCGAGGTCCGGACATTGCCGCAATGTTCACGTTGAGGCCGAGCGGCGGCCCGATCTGGAAGCAGATCGAGGAGACGATCCGCCGCGTGATCGCCTCACGCCACATCCGCGCCGGCGACCCCGTCCCCTCGGTTCGCCAACTGGCGCGGACGCTCTCGGTCACGCCGAACACCGTGGAGCGCGCGTATCAGCGGTTGATCATCGCCGGAGTTTTGTTGTCCCGTCGCGGACGGGGCACATTCGTCGCCGGCATCCCGGAAGCGGAAACCTCTGCGCGCGAGCAGATGCTGCAGGACGCCGCGATGCGCTTTGCCGCCACCGCGAGCGCGGTCGGCGCGCCGCTCGACGAGGCCGTAAACGAGCTCGCTGCCGCCTACAGACGGCTGGATGATGTGTCGTCGCTCGCGCAGTGATCGTTCGCGCAGCGGCGCAACTGCCAGTTGCCCCAATCGGACAGAATCTGCAACAAGGGCATCGCAGCCAGACCCGATTCAGTCAACGCGTACTGCGTCTGTCGCGGACCGACGAGTTCCGTTCTGCTGATCAATCCCGCTTCAGCGAGATCGCGCAGTTGATACGTGAGGACTTTCGGCGTGACGCCGGGCATAAGCGCGGCGAGCTCGCCGAAGCGTCGCGGGCGCTGTTCGAGATACCACAGGATCGATAACTTCCATTTGCCGGAAAACATGTTCATGCCGGCGCTCAACGATCGTGTGATCAG
>QHVY01000235.1:10348-16617 GCA_003223695.1 Acidobacteriota bacterium | reverse complement strand
GCTGCCGCTGTCGGGCGCGCCGGGCGCAGGGCAGTACGCGATCATCAACAGCATCCCGCTGGCGCAGATGTCAAAGCCGCTGCCGCCGGGCGATTACACATTGAAGATGAAGATCATCGACACGATCACCAAGCAGTCGTACAACCTAGAGCAGAAATTCACGATTGCGGCATGACCCCTCACCCCGACCCTCTCCCCGCAAGCGGGGCGAGGGAGCTCGGGGCGGCGAGGGCCCTCGCCCCGCGTCAGTGGGGAGAGGGTGGCGCGCAGCGCCGGGTGAGGGGCGTGTACAATCCAGCCCCTATGCCGTTTGCATCAGTCGAAAAAGCTGCAGAACTTTATCGTCGCGGGGAGTTCGTCATCATTGTCGATGACGAGGACCGCGAGAATGAGGGAGACCTTTGCATCGCGGCCGAGAAGATCAGCCCGGAGGCGGTCAACTTCATGGCGAAGCATGGGCGCGGACTCATTTGCCTCGCGTTGACCGAGGAGAGGTGCCGCGACCTCGATTTGCCGTTGATGGTCGAGAACAACACTTCGCCGTACGGCACGGCGTTCACAGTCTCGATCGAGGCCCGGGGACGCGTGACCACCGGCATCTCCGCGCGTGACCGTTGTGAAACTGTGCGCGTGGCGATCGATCCGAAGTCGCGGCCGCAGGACCTTCTGCGCCCAGGCCACGTTTTTCCATTGCGCGCGCGCAAAGGCGGCGTGCTGAAGCGCGCCGGTCAGACTGAAGCCTCGGTCGATCTCGCTTCGATCGCCGGCATGAGTCCCGCCGCGGTGATCTGCGAAATCATGAACGAAGACGGAACGATGGCCCGGCTGCCGGATCTCCGCGAGTTTTGCACTCGTCACGGCCTGCACATCATCACCGTCGCCGACATCATCCACTACCGGATGCAGCACGAGAAGCACGTGCGCTGTCTGGCATCTCCGCGTCTGCCGACTCCGTACGGCGATTTCCGCGTGCACGCGTACAAGAGTGACAGAAGACGAGCCGGTGCTCGTCCGCGTTCATTCGTCGTGTCTCACCGGCGATGTGTTCCTCTCGAAACGTTGTGACTGTGGCGATCAGCTCGACCGGGCGCTCGAGCTCATCGCAGAAGAGAAAAAAGGTGTGGTGCTCTACCTGCTGCAGGAGGGAAGAGGCATCGGGCTGATCAACAAATTGAAAGCGTACGAGCTGCAGGACGAAGGGCATGACACGATCGAGGCGAACGCGAAGCTCGGCTTCGCTCCCGACATACGCGACTACGGCACCGGCTCGCAGATCCTCCGCGACCTCGGTGTCAGAAAAATCCGGCTGATGACGAACAATCCGGCGAAATACGTCGCCATCGAAGGATTCGGTCTGGAGATCGTAGAGCGCGTGCCACTCGAGATCGCGCCGACGAAAGCGACGCAAAAATACCTTGAAGCGAAGAAAAAGAAACTCGGCCATATTTTGGAGTTGGTCTGAGAAGTGCCCAGTGCCAAGTGCCGAGTGCCGCGTGGCCTACTCGGCACTCGGCACTCGGCACTCAATTGATACCATCGGTTGGCTTTCTCGACGTACAGGTGTCCAACTGTCGAAAAGTCTGTGGAAAAATCAGCGGATTTTTCCGGCAAAAACTTTCGGTTGCAGGTGTTACAGGTTCTTGACGGTGCCAAACTCGATCGGTATATTCGCTGCCCATTGTCTCCAAAGGGCAGGTCACGCCCCTGACGGCGATCAATACTCTGGGGAGTTAAACAATCGATGAAAAGGATGCTGTGCCTACTTGGGGCACTGACTCTTTCCCTTGGCCTGCTCGGCTGCGAAAAAATCAAAGCGCGCAGCGAGATCAAAACGGCCAACGAAGCGTATCAAAAAGAGGACTACGCGAATGCGCTGGCCCATTATGTGCGGGCGCGGCAGATCGATCCGAGTTTTCCCGATCTCGACCGGATGATCGGCTATTCGCAGATCGGCCTGTACGTTCCCGACGATAAGTCGCCGAAAAACGAAGCACATGCCGATGCCGCGATCGCCGAGCTGACCCGCTATCTCAGAAAGCGGCCCGATGATCGCATCGCTCGTGATGCGTTGATCAACACGTACTTGAACGCCAATCGCACGTCGCAGGCGATTGATTATTTCCGGAACTATTTGAACCAACATCCAGCCGACCTCGATGCGGTCAAATCGATCGCCACCCTGTACGCCAAGCAGGGCAATTTCAACGAGTCGCTCAACTGGTATCAGAAGATCACCCTGCTGGACTCGAAGAATCCGGAGGCTTTTTACGTTTATGGGGTTGTCTGTTACGAGAAAGTGGCAAAGAATCCGCCAGCAGATGACAACGAGAAGATGACCATTATCCAAAAAGGGAAGGGCGCGCTGCAGCACGCCATCGATATGAAGCCCGACTACTTTGAGTCGATGGCCTATCTGAATCTGTTGTGGCGCCAGCAGGCGCTTGTCGATGCGAAAACCGATCCGGTGAAGGCGCAGCAGGATGTCGCCCAGGCGGATACGATCCGTAATAAGGCCATTGGCATCATCAACGCGAAAAAAGCGGCAGCGAAAAAAGCGGGTTAGACATGTTCGAAACTACTGTCGTCGAATCGAGGAAAAGAAAAGTTGGCATCTCGCGTCTGTTGACGCTGCCGGTGTCCATCGGTTTGCACGTGATCGTCATCCTGGCGGTCATCATCAGCGCGATCTGGACCGTTCAGTTCCCAACGAACTCTCCCGCGCAGGTGGCGCAGTACTCCATTGCCGCTTCCCCACCCCCGCCTCCACCTCCGCCCCCGCCCCCACCCAAAGCTGCGCCGCAGCCGGTGGTCAAGACGGTTGAGGTGCCCAGGAACATTCAGGAGCTTGCTCCGACCGTGGTTCCGGAGAAGGTGCAGCCAATGGCGGCGCCCTCCAATGCCGGGACTGAGGGCGGCGTCGAAGGTGGTGTAGAAGGCGGCGTGGTGGGCGGGGTGGTCGGTGGGGTGGTTGGCGGCGTCATGACTGACACCGCGCCGAAAGTCGAAGCTCCTCTGCGCGTCGGCGGCGACGTCAAGGCGCCGATCGTGATCAACCGCGTCGAGCCGGTGTATCCCGAGGTGGCCCGCAAGGCGCGCATCTCCGGCATCGTCATCGTCGAGTGCATCATCGACAAGGGCGGGAACGTTACGAATGTTCAGGTCCTCAAGCCGCTGCCGTTCGGACTCGATCAGGCCGCCGTCGATGCAGTGAAACGCTGGAAATTCAAACCGGGTACGCTCAACGGCCAACCCGTGGATGTCATCTTTAACCTGACCGTCAACTTCAAACTGAATTAAATTTTCCGGCGCGGGCCGGACGACATTGGAGGGAACTGAATCATGGATATGAGTCCGCAGGCACTATGGACTTCGATGGGTACGACAGCAAAAGCCGTCGTGATCGTCATGCTCATCATGTCGATCTACTCGATCTGGGTCATGGTCGAGCGCTTTATTACATTTCAACGCGCCAAGAACCAGTCGCTCAAGCTCCTCGGCGCGCTCTCGAACGTGTTGACGCGCGGCGATTATCAGCAGGCGATCGACATCACTAAGAAGTACAAAGAGAGCCACCTGGCGAAAGTCATTTCAGCCGGACTGCTCGAGTTCGAGGCCGCGCGTCGCGACAAGCGCACGGCCGATCCTGAATTGCCGCTGGAGGCAGCGCGCCAGGGCATGGATCGCACGGCGATGATTACCGTCGCTGAGCTCAAAGAAAACCTCGGTGTGCTCGCTACGATCGGCGCGACCGCACCGTTCGTCGGTCTCTTCGGAACGGTCATCGGCATCATCCACGCGTTCGGGAAGATGGCCACCTCGGGCGGCGGTATCGCCTCGGTGTCGGCCGGTATTGCAGAAGCGCTCATCACCACTGCGTTCGGTCTCTTTGTGGCCATCCCGGCGGTGTGGGCTTACAACTACTTCCAGAACCGGATTGATCGCTTTACGGTCGAGATGTCGAATTCCGGTTCGGAGATGGCGATCTACTTTCTGAAAGAAGCTGGCAATGCTCCCAAGTCATCGGTGGCATAGCTCGACGGGCAAGCTTGCCCATGCGCCGCTGAACGCTGACATCAACGTCACGCCTCTCGTCGACGTCTGTCTCGTGCTGCTCATCATCTTCATGGTCGTCACGCCCATGCTGCAGAAAGGTATTCCGATTAATCTTCCGGTGACGGAGGATCCGGAAAGGACGCCCGACACGGAGAAGCAGCTTCAGATTTCCGTCAAGAGCGACGGCAGCGTCTACCTCGGCTCCACGGTGATTCGCAGGGAGCAGGTGGCGTCGGAGCTCGAGCAAATTCACCAGCGCACGCCCGATCGCGAGATCGCGGTGAAAGGCGATCGTGCCGTGAAGTATGGCGCGGTCATCGATGTTCTCAAGGCCTGTCGCGATGTCGGCTTCAACAACGTTGGCCTGATCGACATCAACGTCACGCCTCTGGTCGACGTTGTTCTCGTGCTTCTGATCATCTTCATGGTCATCACACCCGTGGTGCAGATGGGATATCTGGTCAGGGTGCCGCCGAAGGCCCCCGCGAACCTCCCTCCGTCCGCGATTCAGGACCAGATCGTTCTCCGTCTGCTGCCGGACGCGCGCATCTTCATCAACAAGGACGAGGTGCCCGCCGACCAGTTCCCGGCTAAGCTGCGCGAGATCATGCACGGCAACACCAGCAAGATGATCTTTTTCCAGGGAGCGCCGGATAACGATTACGAAACGACGATGAAGTTTCTCGACTCCGCCCGGGAGAACGGCGCGAAGAATATCGGCATCATTGTGGAGGCGGCGCAGTAGCCGCCTCTCTTTTTCTGAAGACGAGCGCGTCCAGCGAGAAGCGCCCCCCGCCCAGCAGCAGCAGTGCGATCATCGAAGCGAGGATGCTGAGCGGCAGCTCCATCCCCCGGATCGCCGCGAACACCTTGTTCTTTCCGGCGTCGGGATCCCGAACAGCATCAGGAAGTTGGATGACGAATGCTGCCACGAACATCGTGCCGCTAAGCAGAAGAGCATCGAGTCGGGTGAGCAGCCCCACGATCAGAAGGGTTCCTCCGATCAATTCGCTGTACGCTGCAACGTAGCCCAGAGCGGCGGGTATGCCGTAAGAGGGGAGGCTGGATGCAAACTTCGCCACCCCGCCCGACCCGAAAACCTTCGACACGCCATGCGGGATGAAAATCAGCCCGGACGCGACTCGCAATACGAGGATCGCCGTGTCAGTACGCCATCGATTCATGCTGTGGAGCTACTCGGGCCGATTTCTCTTTTCGCGTCCGTCTATGTTGCCACATTCCTCGCTGTGGGCTACGGCGGCCTGCCTCTTGCGCAGTGGGCAGCGCTGATTGCCGCGATCTGTGCCTCCGCCTTTACGATTCGCGTCGTCGAGGGTGGGCGGTGGAGGTTGGGCATTTTCGTTCCGCCGCGAATCGCTGCGATCGAGTTTTTCTTCGGGATCGTGTTCGCGGCGGCTTTGATTGTGCTCACCGATGCGCTCATCGTCACCTCATCGAATCTGCGAGAGGTGTATCGCGGCGGGTTTCCGGTCCTGGAAATGCTGACTGTGTTCGTCCCGGCTGCCGTTCACGAGGAGATTGCTTTTCGCGGATATCTGTTCCAAAAGATGCGCTACTGGAACCGCGGAGCAGCGATCGCGATCACATCGGTTGTTTTTGCGGTGATGCACGCTGGAAATCGCGGCGTGACCGCGCTGGCAATCGCCAATCTCGTGCTCGCCGGGGTACTCCTCGCCCTTGCATATGAACGATACGAAAGGCTTTGGTTTCCCATCGGAATTCACCTCGCCTGGAACGTGCTCTCGGGACCGGTTCTCGGCTACGGAGTCAGCGGCTATGCTGCGCGAGCGACACTCTTTCGGACCATCGGCACCGGCCCGGCTTGGATCACCGGAGGCGCCTTCGGGATTGAGGGGAGCGCCTGGATGGCCCTGGTGGAGAGCGGGGGCATTTTTTGGCTGGCAAATCAATTAAGAATTTCGACTGAAGAATTGAAAATGAGGAAATCAGCCATTTCTTAATTCTTCATTCGAAATTCGAAATTCGAAATTCGAAATTCATTGTCGTGGAGCAAATGTGAAAGAAATCATGATTGTCAATGGTGCCCGCACTCCGATGGCGGAGTACAACGGCGCCTTCAGCGACATCAGCGCCATCGACCTCGGCGTCGTCGCTGCGAAGGAAGCGCTCGCGCGCAGCAACTTCGCGCCCGAGGAGATCGATCACGTGATCGTGGGGAATGCGCTGCAGACGTC
>QHVY01000235.1:0-10299 GCA_003223695.1 Acidobacteriota bacterium | reverse complement strand
TTCAATCGATCATCAACGCTGCAGAGCAGATCGAGCTCGGCGAGTCGACAACGGTGCTCGCCGGCGGCATGGAGAACATGAGCCAGGCACCGCACGTGATCCGCGGCGCGCGCAAAGGCTTGCGACTGGGCCAGGGAACGATGGAAGACTCGTTGATGGTCGCCTTGCTCGATTC
Source organism: Acidobacteriota bacterium (assembly GCA_003223695.1). Lineage (GTDB taxonomy): Bacteria > Acidobacteriota > Thermoanaerobaculia > Gp7-AA8 > Gp7-AA8 > Gp7-AA10. The sequence goes on along the minus strand of QHVY01000235.1, from coordinate 10,124 downwards.
CTATTCCGGGCTGTACATGGCGCAAACGTCCGACAATCTCGCGCGGAAGTACAACATCTCTCGCGAGGAGCAGGACCGGTTCGCGCTCCGCAGTCAGCAGAAAGCGTCGGCGGCGCGAAGCGCCTGCCGTTTGAGCGAAGAGATCGTACCGGTGACGGTGGGTAAGAATCAGGTGAAGGAAGACGATCACCTGCGGCCGGACTCGACGATCGAAGGGCTGGCGAAGCTCAAACCGGCATTCGCGAAAGACGGATTCGTCACGGCTGGCAACGCGAGCGGAATCGTCGATGGCGCAGCTATAGTAACAATTACTACAGCTGAGAATGCGAAAGGCAGGAAGCCGCTCGGCCGCATCGTCTCGTGGGGCGTCACCGGCTGCGATCCCGACATCATGGGCATCGGTCCGGTCCCGGCGACGAAAATCGCGCTGAAGAATGCCGGATTGAAACTCGACGACATCGACCTGATCGAAATCAATGAAGCCTTCGCCGGACAGATTCTGGCAGTCATCAAAGAGCTCGGAATCGACGAGAACAAACTCAACGTGAACGGCGGCGCGATTGCCCTCGGCCATCCCCTCGCCGCGTCAGGAACGCGCCTGGTGCTCACGGTCCTGCACGAGCTGCGACGCAGACAAAAACGATACGGCCTCGCATCGGCGTGCATCGGCGGCGGGCAGGGAATCGCCATGATCGTGGAGCGTGCAGCGTGAAACGGATCGCGGCAGTTCTCATGATGGCGATTGCCCTGCCGGCATCCGCGGTGAAGGAGAAGAAAATCAATCCTCAGCCGAAAGAGGAAGCGCATCCGCTCATGGTGACGCTCGACGTCAAAGATGCAGAAGTGCGCGACATCCTCAAGTCGATGCAGCGCCAGTGCGGGATCAAAAACCTGGCCATCGATCCCGACGTGCAGGGAAAGGGAACATTTTTTCTGAAAGACATTCCCTGTCCAACAGCATTCGATCTCGTACTGCGGACACTGCGCCTGAGATCCGTCGTCTACTCGAACTCACTCACCGCCGTCGAACAGCGACATTGAGATAGACTGGCCGGCTCATGATCTCACGCAGGGGGCTGAAGATCGCGACGTTGCTCGTGTTGGTTGGCGGCGTTGTTGCGCTCTATTTCTCGCCGCTGCGCAGCCAGTTTTCGCGCGAGCATCTCTCCGACACCGTCGACTACTTGCGCACCCTGTGGTACGGACCGATCGTGCTCATCGCGTCGTACGGAATTGGCTGCATCTTCGCGATTCCGGCAAGTGTCTTCATCATTGCCGCGGGGATCATCTGGGGATGGAAGCTTGGCGTCACGTACGCCATGACGGGCGCGATGATCGGAGCGAGCGCGTCGTACTTCGCCGGCCGCTTTCTTGGCGAGGGGCTGCTCGATCGATTCGGCAAAGCGGGCCAGGCGGTGTCGCGGCAGGTGAGCCAGAACGGATTCGTATCCATGCTCATCGCGCGGCTCATTCCCGGTCCGCCGTTCGCGGTGTGGAACTACGCGGCGGGCATCGCGCGAATGAACTTCGGTGAATACTTCCTCGCCACCCTCCTCGGTACTCTTCCCGCGCACATCATCTTCGCCTACTGCGCCGATGCGCTGTTCAACGGCACGATGAGTCAAGGCGATGCGGTGAAGCGCCTGGCGGTCGTCGCCGCGCTGCTGATCTCGATGGTGGCGTTGACCACGCTGCTGAAGCGGCGGTTTGCAAGGAATGGCGTGAATGGTTAAGACGGCCTCGGCGAATTACCGGCACGACGCATGCAGTTGCTGTGTACACCCACGTGTACATACTGCGTGATACAATCGCGCAAAGCCGGAGGAAACCATGAAAACCGCATCTGTCCGCGATTTCCGTGAGCACGTGGCCGAGCATCTCGACGGATCTGAACCTGTGCTCGTCACGCGAAATGGTCGGAACGCTGGTGTGTTGTTTCCAATCGAGGAGTTAAAGAAGCTCCCGCTCGAATACCGGCGAAAACTGTTCCGCGACCTAACTGGCGATTTAGCAAAGCAGTTGGGTGCGAAGGGCGTGACTGAGGAAGATATTCAGAGTGCCTTCGCGGCCCATAAAAAGCATCGCCGCCGATAGAATGTGCTGTTGTCAGCTATAGCTGGGATGGCCGCGAGCCGTATCTTCGAGATTCAGCCGCCGATCGACGTGATTACAACAGAAGCGACAATCGCAGAGGTTGAAGAGTATTTGCCCGAGTTCGCGGAACGCTATGGTCTTGATCTGGGCACCGTCGAGGCCGCACTAGCTGTGTTACCAGTTCGACGATTTTCCGAAGCGGACTATGTTTGTCAACTAGAAGAGGCCCGCAAGTATCTGACGAAGCGCGATCCGGACGATGTAGATTTGGCGGCTTTGGCGCTCAAATTTGGTGTGCCGATCTGGTCAAACGATCCAGATTTCGAGGAATTGCCAAACACGGAGACATACCCGACCGCCAAATTACTGGCTGCATTCGGTATTTTCTCAAAGTGACTATTTTCCACATCGCTTGGGAACTTGCTCGCGAGCGATCTTCGCGCACGGCACTTTCGTCCACTGCACACATTCCTGTGCACAGCCGTCACGTGCTAAACTCATCGATCCGGCATGATCGAAATTCAGATCGTCCCGAGCGACATCCGTCGCAACGTCCGCTACGTCTTCCTTGATCGAAGACGGGTGGTCATGGCGATCGCTGTGCTCACGTTTGTGCTCGCCGGCATCATCGGATCGATGGCTGCCGCGCCGACGGTCATTCGCCGCGTCTACAAAAACAATTACGCCAAATCGATGAGCGTAGAGCGCGACATCCAGCGCGAGCGGCTGCGCGAGAACGTCGTGCAGATGAACTCCCTGGAACGAAGCCTCGAGGATCACCGCGTCCGCGTCGAGAAGCTGATCACCGTCTACGGCCTCGAGCACAGCCTTGGCCAGGGCGGACTGTCGATTCCGCTGCGCAGCAAGAATGATCTCGATGACCTGCAGCTCGATGACGCGCGCCATCGCGAAACCGCGCTGCGTCACGCCATGGCCCGCCTGCAGCAGCAGCTCGATCTTCTTCAATTCTTCCCGTGCCCTCCGATCAGTTCGTGCTGACTTCACCGTTCGGCATGCGGATCTCGCCGTTCACGCGAGCCGCAGATTTTCACAAGGGTCTCGATCTCTCCGCTCCCACCGGCACACCGATTTACGCCGCTGCCGACGGCATCGTGAGCTTCGCCGGCCGTTATCCCCTGCGCGAGAGCGTGAACTGGTGGCGCTTCGGCAATGTCGTCGTCATCAATCACGCCGACCGTTTCATCACGATCTACGGCCACTGCGACGGCATCAAGATCCGGCGCGGGCAGGAAGTTAGGCAGGGACAGGTTGTTGCCACTGTCGGCTCGACAGGATGGAGCACGAACTCTCACCTGCACTACGAAGTGCGCAGCGATCTCGAGCAGCCGGGCAGTTACGTGGCGATCGATCCGAGGATTTATATTCTGAATTATCAGTGGAGCAATGAGGCCAACCTGTTGATGCGTTCGCGCACCGCGAAGGACTACAAAGACTTTGAGCCGCTGCCACCGGCGTTCGTCAGCAAAGGCGAGGGGCCGGTGAGATCGAAACGACATGGGAGAAGGAGGGCGTGATGACTGCAGCCGCCGACCAATCAAATTTCCCCACAATGATCATTCCCCGCGGAACGGAGATCCGCGTGAATCAGCATGGACAGCTCTCGATCAAGACGCCCGGAAATCTGGTGATTCAAAACTCCGGCCTGTATTCCGAGCTCGAGTCGACGAACGGATCGATTCGCATCGAGGAGAACGTCACAGTCGAGGCAGTGAGCATCCGCGCTGCGCAAGCGTGTTTCATTCAGGGCACGGTCACGGCATGGAAGGTGCGCGCACGGCGCATCGCGCTCGAGGATCGAGCGAAGGCGTTCATCATGCTGCAGGAATCGGAGTCGCTCGAGCTCTCCAAGACTGCCCGGCTCGTCGGCAACTTCGCGAACGAGAAAGAGCTGTTCCTGATGATGGGCAAGTTCACGGCGCAACTGAAGGAGCTTCCCGGCTCGGTGGACATGTCATCGCCCACGCCGCTGGCCGAGGGGACGCGCAGCGGTCCTCATTCGATATCGGCACCGCCGCGTGATGAGGGAGCAGAGCATCTCCGCACCGCGCAAATGCTGCTTGAACGAGAGGTCAGCCGCACCGATCTCGCTCCCGCGGAGACTGAGGCATTGCGCGAGGTGTTGTATGCGCTGCGTGAGCGGAATCTTCCGCGAATCGCCAACGTGTACCGTGACGCGTTTTCAGAAGTGAAGACGCCGTCGGATGCGCTGCGCGAGGCGCAGGATCATCTCGATCGGTACTTCCGCCGGTAGGGCAGGCCTGCGGCCTGCCGAATCCCGCGGTTCGGCACGGCGCAGCCGTGCCCTACAACATACAATCCGCGGCGCATGCTGCCGCTCAGCGACCACAACCCGAGCCGAACCGTTCCGGTGGTCAACTATCTGTTGATCGCGGCGAACGTGCTCATGTTTTTCTGGGAGCTGTCGCTCGGGCCGAATATCGAGCGCGATCTCTTCCTCGTCTCGTTTGTGCCGGCGCGATTCTGGGCCGCGCCGCTCTATCCGCCGAATCTGATCCGCATTCTCATCTCCATGTTTCTCCACGGAGGCTGGCTTCACCTCGGCGGAAACATGCTGTACCTCTGGATTTTCGGCGACAACATCGAGGACCGCCTGGGCCACCTCAAATACGTGATTTTCTACCTGCTGTGCGGATCGATCGCGACACTCAGCCACGCGTTGATGCTTCCGGACTCGCGCCTGCCGTCAATCGGAGCCTCCGGCGCGATCGCCGGCGTCCTCGGCGCCTATATTGTTTTGTTTCCGCGAGCGCGCGTGACCACGCTGATTCCGATCTTCGTCTTCATCACCATTCGAGAATTGCCAGCCATTCTCGTCCTCGGATTATGGTTCGTGCTGCAGTTCTTCGTCGGCGTGACTTCGATCGGCGCTTCGCCTGAGGCAACGGGCGGCGTGGCGGTCTTCGCGCACATCGGAGGATTCATCGCAGGGATGATCCTCGTTTTGCTGATGGGCGGGGGGCGGAGGCAGACGTATCAGGAGTACTGGAGACCGTGATGTACGTCGATTACGACACGTTCGCGAGCATGTCGCCGGCCCGAAAAAACGAAGCGCTTCATGACTTGATGCCAGAAAACAAAGCGGAGCTGGTGACCACACATTGGCAGCGTTTCCTCGATGCGAATCGCAGCCGATTGACGGCGGGGCAAACCCGCAGGCTCGAGCTGATCATCGAAAAGTACCCTGAGCATGCGATCACTGAAACCGAGTTACGCGAGCTCTTCGAATTCGAAGATTTTATCGAACTCCACTTCGGCGCGTTCAAGAACCGGTAACGCGAAGCCGCAGCCGCACCCAAACAACGTATGGTGCAGGAGATGCTCACCGGCCCTTCGTTCTCGTTGACGTGAAGAGGGCTGAGGAATTAGAGTTAGTCCACTCAAGTTAGTCCACGTGGGAAAAGATGAACAGATTCAATATCCATGAGGCAAAGACGCAGCTCTCCCGGCTTGTCGATCGAGCCGCTCGCGGAGAAGCGTTCGTCATCGCAAAGGCTGGCAAGCCATTGGTGAAGGTGTCTGCACTCGATGCACCGGTGGCGCCGCAACGGCTCGGTTTCCTGAAAGGCGAGATAGAAGTGCCGCGCGACTTCGACCGCATGGGCGAGAATGAAATCGCCGCTCTCTTCGGAATCGGTGCGTGAAACTTCTGCTGGACACGCAACTGTTGCTGTGGGCAGCAGGTCAGCCCGAGCGCCTCTCCGCGAGAGCGCGCAGGCAGCTCAACAATCGAAAGAATGAACTGATCTTCAGCGCCGCAAGCTTCTGGGAAATCTCGATCAAGAAATCTCTCGGTCGCGACGATTTTCGCGTCGAGCCGCGCGTCCTCCGCCGCGCGCTCCTCGACAACGGCTACGTGGAGCTGCCGGTCACCAGCGAGCACGCGGTGAACGTCGATGGCCTTCCTCCGCTGCACAAGGACCCATTCGACCGGCTTCTGATCACCCAGGCGCTCGTCGAAGGAATCACGCTCCTAACCGCAGACGCACAGCTCGCCCGCTACGGCGGGCCGGTTCGAAAGGTTTGAAGCCGGCGCGCCGCCTCCGCCGGCAACACCGTATTGATCGCGCTGCCGCTGCCGATCTCGAATCCGGCGACAACTGCGAGGCGCGGCATGAGCTGCACGTACCAATGCGCTGCCGGCTGTCGCGGAAAGTTGATGAAGATCCAGTTGAATGAATCGGCGACCGACATCATCGCGTGCGTGGCCCGTTGCAGCAGCGCGGCCAGCTCCAATCCTTCCCGCATCTCCGGCTCGTGCCGGCGGGGCACGATCCACTGTTCGTACCCCATCGACGATCCTCGCGGCGCGATCCAGCGGTAGTTCTCAGTTGCTTTGATGAGCGGCTCGTCATCGATCGCACAAAGTGCGCAGCGATGAGCGAGCGCCGCCGCCTCGCGTTCGATTCGACGCGGCAAGAACGGCGTGCCGATGACCTGCGAATGCAAGTGGGGAATTGACGCGCCTGCAGATGGCCCGTGATTCTTGAAAATGCAGACGTACTCAGACTGCAAGCTATAGTAACGGCTAATATAGCTGTCGATGACTGCGGCTGCGTGATCCGGCGCAAGCTGATCGAATGTCGCGTGATGATCGGGTGTTTCGACGATCACTTCATGTCGCTCCGTGGCCGGATATTTGTTCGGAAAGACGCGGATGCGCCACGGATCGCCGTCGCGCCAGATTTCCGGCGGCGTGTCGGCTTCATGCCCGGCACAGAAAGGGCAGCGATCGGTGCCCTCGCGAAAAATATTCGGTCGCTGTTCGCGTTCCGGCACGATCAGCACCGGATCGTCGGTGATCGGATTGCGCTCGATCACGAGCGCTCCATCCGCTGCGCAACAACGATGCGCTGGACGATGCCGATCAACGCGAAGACGAGCAGCAGGTTGCTGAACAGGATGAATGACACAATCGGAAAGACGACCAGCGCAAGTACGAATTCACCGCGACCGAGGGACTCGTAGTTGCGCTCGCGGAATGTGGCTTCGATCTGTGTGCCGATATAGCCGTTCAGCATGATCACGATCACCGCGGCGACGACCAGCGTCTCGCGCACACGATTGCCGATCATCCAAAACGCCGCAAGCGCGGTGTCAGAGATTCGATCGCATATGTGATCGAGAAAATCACCGAAGCGCGTCTCTTTCTGCTGCAGCCGCGCCACGACGCCATCGAGTGCGTCGGCAAAGCCGCCGATGGCGACGAAGATCATTGCCACAAGAAATAGTGCCGGGTGCCGAGTGCCGAGTAACAACAGCACCGCTGCAACGAGATTGAGGCAAAGGGCGATGAGCGTGATCGTGTTCGGAGAAAGCGGCAGGCGGCGAGCCACCGGCGTGAACCAGCGGTTGAGCCGCTCGCGCCATGGATGCATGTCAATAGATGATCACAGTATCGCCGACATTTGCCATCGCATAGAGCTTGGCGATGTCATCGTCACTGAGTCGCACACAACCGTGCGACACAGCGGTGCCCAGCTTCTCCGGCTCGTCGGTGCCGTGGATTCCGTAGCCGTCTCCGAGCTCGAGCCTGTATTGTCCGAGAACGCCCTGGAAATGGCGCTGTTTGGTGTTGACCGGCGGAACGACGATCGCATCGCCGGCGATGATCATCTTGCCCGGCGGTAACTCCCGCTCGCTGCCGCCGTCAACCTCAACGACCGTGTCGCCCTTGACCCGAAGCACCGGACCGCTGCGGTTGCCGGAGAACCACGACCAAATGCCTCCGCTGTGCTGGCTCGGCGGATCTCCTGTCCGCGCGTCGATGGTGTCTCCTGCATTGAGATGCACAACACGCATGGCGTTTTTGCGAGCTTCCTCGATGTAGTGCCAGTCGGGCGGGACCCATTCCGGATTTTCTTCCTTTGCCTTGACCTGAAACTTGCCGATCGGCGTGTCGAAGACCCACGTTCGCCCGTCGATCTTCAGGGTGGTGCCTTTTCCGGTCGAGCAGACCGCCTCGAACACAGTCTGCCCGTCCTGGCGAACATAGACCTTGTTCTCTTCGGTCGAGACGATGATCTTCTGGCCGGTGTCTGGGACGTCTTCCGTTTGCTGCTCGACACTCTGCACCTTGTTCTGCAGCGCATTCACCTCGGCTGCCTTTCGCGCAGCGGTCTGCCGCAGGTGAGTGGCGCTGTTGCCGTTTCTCTCAGCGATCAGTTCGTCGATCATCGCGAGGCGGTCGAGCCGGCGGGAATCGCGAGTGTTGATCCACTCGCCGGCGACTGCGAACGATGCGAGTCCGAGCGCCAGAACCAGCAGCGCCCAGGAACCTAAAAATCCAATCCATCGAGGCATCTCAAAGTCTCCTAGTGTTCAGTGCTCAGTGCTCAGTGCCCGGTGCCCGGTGCCCAGAGGTTGACTGTCACTGGGCACGGGGTACTAGGCACTGGTCACTTCAAAAAATGAGTCTCCTGGTGTCCAGTGTTCAGTGCCCTCTGCCCAGAGGGATGGGATTCACTGGGCACAGGGCACCGAGCACAGGGCACTTCAAAATATATACACACGGGTTTGATTCGTGATCCGCGGCCAGATCGCCGCGAGGTCCTCCTCCGGCACCATGAACGATCCCGGCTTCGGACCTCGCAACCGGCTTCCGGGAGGCGGCGGCGAATGAATAACATAATTGTTCGGCAGAAAAATCACGTAATGGCCCAGCCAATTGTGAATCGTCGGCCGGGACGCGGGCAGCGGCTCACCATTGAGCGCATAGACCCACTCGGCCACCGGCGCGTCGTAGCTATCGTCTTTTCCAGTGACATTGAAGCCGCCCTTGAGCGCGTAAAACGTCCATGTCTTTCTTCCGCTGGTGAGCGTTTGCGGCTGCCCGACCTGCACGTCGGCCTCGCGCACGACGTCTTTTCCAATCCGAAATTGCATCTTCTGCCTGGCAGTGTCGATTGAAATGTAGAAATCCTGACCCTCGAGACTCTGCAAGTACTGCATGCGGCCATCGAGCTCGGTTGCCAGCTGCGTCTTTGTTAGGTCCATCTGCGCGAGCTCATCGCGAATGCGATTGAGATCGGCCGGGTTGTTCTCACTCTTGCGAAACAGAATCGCCGACTTTTCCATGACGATCGTGCGATGACGGCGCGCGTAGGCGAACGTCGCTGCCGCGAGAATCAGCAGGAGCAGGTTCAGCCATAACGGTGGACGGGGAAACGACCGTCGCTCCGGTTGCCGTCGTTCCATACCGAACAGAAGAATAGGCGAGCGGCGTGCCAAATTTGGTCGATTAGGCGAGCTCGCTGATCGACACCTGGAGGCTCTCGGCGATCGCTGTGCTCGCCTCGCGGGACGCTTTCAGACTCGGATCCAACTTCGGCAGCCGCTTACCGTGCCACGGAGGCGCCGGGCGCAGCGCATCGAATGTGCCGCGAATCGTATCGCCGAGTTTCAGCCGGCCGAGATCGCGGATGCGCAGCTTGGGTCCGAGGTAATCCTCTTGCAGCCAGTGTTTGGTGACCGGATCGAACCAGCTCAGATATCCGCCTTTGAGCACTTGGCGCGGTTGCGTGATTGCCCCGGTGAACGAGTAACGCGTGCCGGCGGTTACGGCCGGATCGAAAAAATGCGGCGTGTAGAAATCAGAAACGAGAATTCCGTTTACGTGATACCCGAACGCGGCGTCCTCACTCGGATCGCAAACCTCGACCAGAAACTGCACGCGCCCTTCGCCTTTTTTCGGCGAGTTGCCCGTCATCAGGTGGTTGCCTGTCGGATCGGCGAGCATCTCCAGCGTCTCGTGACTCGTCGCCAGCTGCCAATAGTTTTCAGCCTGGACGAGCGCGTACGGCTGTTTGTTGTCATCGAGGTGAATGCCGGCGGCGCCTTGCTCGTTGATGTCGTCTTTGATGATCACCGGCCAATATCCGAGAGGCACATCGGTGAGCTTCTCGAAGTAGCTGACCGTGGCGTCGATCTGCCAGATCGGGCCGAAGTCGCGGCTGATCTGCTTCTGAATCGCAGCGCTCGCGGCGGCGACA
>QHVY01000234.1 GCA_003223695.1 Acidobacteriota bacterium | reverse complement strand
GGATGACAAGACCCGAAGTAGCAATCTTCATTGCTGTTCGCATTACACGCCTCCGTTTTGATGGTGGATGAGTGGTGTAAGGGCAACGTAGAGACCTTCGGGTCCAGCCAGCAACAGGTGAAGCCGCGCAGATGCGCTCAAACCCGCTCACTCGGATAGAATCCGCTACGTTTCCTCATCAAAGCAGACCCAATGGCCATCAATGACGCGCCTGCGCAGAGCGAACGCCTCGATTCCTGGAAGGAGATCGCCGCTTACCTGAAGCGCGACGAGAGTACCGTCCGGCGTTGGGAGGAAGAGGGATTACCTGTTCATCGCCGGGCGCATAAGAAACAGGCCTCGGTGTATGCCTACAAGTCCGAGATCGATGCCTGGTGGCAGGAGGGTCCGCGTCAGTTAACTGAGAACGCGGCGCGTGGCGCACGCCGGAGTGTCGCGGGATGGGTGATTGCCGGTCTGATTTTCTTCGCGATGCTCGGTGTGTGGTTGATCGCCCGCTCTCACGAACAGGCGCCCACGCGTGTCACGCAATTGACGACGCTCCCGGGATGGGAAGACTCGCCCACCTGGTCGCCGGATGGGCGTTCGATCGCGTACTGCTCCGACGACGCGGGCAAGCTGCATATTTACGTTCAGCAGATTGGCAGCGGCCAAGCTGTTCGATTCAGCGACTCCGACGCCGATGAGGCTCAGCCAGCCTGGTCGCCCGATGGCAGCCGCATCGCGTTCGTTTCCAGTAGCGAGTCCCGCAGTACAAGCCATGTTAGAGGGAACCTCCTCATCAGCTCTGTGCTTCGTTGGAGCCGCTGGCACCCATTCTTCGCCGGCAACGATGGAGATGTTTGGGTCAGACCCAGTGCCGGCGGACCGCGTCGCCGAATCGCGCAGGATGCCTACTATCCAGCTTGGGCTCCAGATGGAAAAGAACTCATTTACGTAGGCTTCCGACAGGGAAAGTGGGGCTTGTTCGCGCAGGACGCAGATCATCCGAGGAAGCCCCGAAACGTTGCTGTGGGTACGTTGCCTCATGCGGTTGGAGCGATCGCCCACCCGGCCTGGTCACCCGATGGGAAATGGATCGCATTCACTGGCGCTGGAGATGATCCGCCGCGCGTGTATGGTGTGCCCAGCGAAGGCGGACAGGCTTACTCACCCGATGGGCGCTCGCTGTTCTTCTCCTCTGATCGTGGAGGATCACTCAATCTGTGGAAGGCACCGTTCCAGAATGCGCGTCTCGGCCCGCCTCGTCAGGTGACAGTGGGGGGTGGAGACGATCTGCAGGGCCGCCCCGCTCCGCAGGGAAACAAGATCGCGTACAGCACAGAGCGCACTGCATCGGACATATGGCAATTCGATTTGGATTCGGGGGCAACCGTCCGTGTCACCGCGGAAACTACTCTTGAAGATAATGCACGCCCATCCCCTGATGGTTCTCTGCTGGCATTCGCTTCCGACCGGCTCGGCGGAAATCATCTTTGGCTGTTGCATCGTCGAACGGGCCGCTTGACTCGAGTGACCGATACGTCGAGCTCTAGTCTTCAACAGTATTCGTTCTGGTCTCTGGACGGACAGTATCTGTACTACTGGACTCAGGCGCTCCCCGCACCGGCGGCTACGGTGTGGCAGTACGAGGTGGCTTCCGGGACGTCCCGGAAAGTCTACGAAAATTCGGGAGGTGGCCACTTCTGTCTGTCCGCTGACGGAAAGTACCTGATCGCTCTCGAAGGCACTCTGGATCGGATCGAGCTCGCTTCAGGTAAGACGGAGCGGCTGACCGGAATCGACGGCAGCCTCTATCCTGCTTGCTCACCCGACGGCCGGTGGATCGCTGTTCAGGTCCATCGCGGAGCGGACCGCGACATCTGGATCGTGCCTTACGCGGGAGGAGCGCCTCGGCAGCTCACGTCCGGACCTGCGGAAGATTCGCATCCGGTTTGGTCGGCCGACAGCCGGCTGGTCTACTTCACCCGCGACCATCGAGACATCTATGTAGTGCCCGTGACCGGAGGTGAACCCAAACCGGTGACGCATTACAACTCGCTGAGCACCATGCTCGACTATCCAGCGATGTCCGGCGACGGGAAGAAGATTCTCTTTACCCGTAACGACAAAACGGGCGACATTTACGTGCTGGAAAACCCGCGAGAAGACTAGAGGATTTTGGCGGGGCCGACGGGACTCGAACCCGCGACCTCCGGCGTGACAGGCCGGCGTTCGTCCGAAAGTCGAGGCGGCTTGCCTTCCGGTCATCGTGCGACGCACGACCCGCGCAGCCTTCGTCTGGCGATTCGATGCAGGTCCGCGAACCGCTGCCGGGTGCATATGCAATACTATATACATGTATGCTGTTCGATTCGCCAAGGGTGTCGAACACGACCTACGGCGAATCCGGGCCGATCATCGCTCTCTGATTCTCGAAGGAATCCAGGAAATGCTTACCCGCGAACCGACGGTCGAAACGCGAAACCGCAAGCAGCTCGTGAACCTCGTTCCACCGTTCGAGGCCATTCCGCCAGTGTGGGAGTTTCGGATTCGGGAGTACCGAGTGTTTTACGACGTCTCGGAGGAAGAGAAGGTCGTGTACGTTCGCGCGGTGCGACGTAAGCCGGCGCATCGCTCAACCGGGGAGATTCTATGAAGACTGTGACCGTCCGTGATTTACAGAAGAGCGTCCGCGAGTGCGTGGACATCGCCCAGGACGACCGCGTCGTCATCACACGTCACGGCAGGCCCGCCGCCGTTCTCGTCGGGATCGAGGGCGAGGAGTGGGAGGACGTCGTCCTTCAAACCAGCGCGTCATTCTGGCGATTGATCGAAAAGCGGCGTCAGGAGCCCACTATCTCAATCGAGCAAATGAAGGCGAAATTCGCGAAACCGCGGCGAAAACGTCGCTTCTAAAGTGCTGGATCGAGCCTCCGTCTCGTTCTCGATCGACTGTTTGGCGGGGCCGACGGGACTCGAACCCGCGACCTCCGGCGTGACAGGCCGGCGTTCTAACCAACTGAACTACGACCCCGCGTAGGGTGGAAAAATCGCTAACGGCCGCTGATCCTACGGCATTCCCTGAAACCGCGGCAACACTTTCGCCTCTTTCAACCGCGGTGCCGCCGCATCTTTCGCCGACAACATCGGCTTCGCGAGCGGCCAGGCGATGCCGAGGTCGGGATCGTTCCACAGGAGGGATCGATCGCTTTCTGCATCGTAGAGAGCCGTGCATTTGTAGACGAGGTCGGCGATGTCGCTCACCGCGCAGAATCCGTGAGCGAATCCAGCCGGCACCCAAAGCATCCGCTTGTTCTCCTCGGTCAGATCGATCGCGGTCCATTTGCCGAACTGCGGCGATCCGATGCGAATGTCCACCGCCACGTCGTACAGCACTCCGCGCGTGCAGCGCACGAGTTTTCCCTGCCCGTTCGGCTCCTGATAGTGCAGGCCGCGCAGCACTCCTCGAATCGACCGGGAATGGTTATCCTGCACGAATACTGCATCGATGCTGTGGGCTTGAAAACGAGCGGAGTGATAGGTTTCCATGAAGAACCCCCGCTCGTCCGCGTAGACCCTCGGCTCGATGACCAGCACGCCTGGAAGCGAGGTTTCGATGACGTTCAAGGCGCGCGGATGATACAGTTTTCCCTGACAACCGATGGCAGGCTCCCAATTGCTGTTCGCCTCGAGGTTGCTGCCGCGTGACGCAGCCGATCCGCTGCGCGTGATCGTCGCCAGCGACAATCCTCTTCGACGCGCGGCGCTGGTGATGCGCCTCGCTGTATTTGGCGATCTCGCAGTCAATGAAGTTGCCTACGTTGATGAGACTCGCAACGCGGACGTTCTCGTCGCCGACACTGTCGATGCTTCGCGTTCTGCGGCGCCGGTGCTTTACCTCGTCAAAGACAGCAACGAAGCATCGCAAGCGATCGCTCGCGGCGCGCGCGGTGTGATGCTGCGAACTGCCGCACCGCGCCGCCTGCATACGGGGGTGCGGGCGGTGGCCGACGGATTCGTCATCATCGATGAGGAAGTCGCCGAAGGCGTGATGCCGCACGCCTGCGCACGAGTGGAGCTCATTGAGCCGCTCACACCGCGCGAGCAGCAGGTCGCGCAGCTTCTCGCCGGCGGCCTGACGAACAAGGAAATTGCGCAACGGCTCGGCATCACCGAGCACACCGTGAAATTCCATTTGAACGGGCTTCTTCGAAAGCTCGGCGTGTCGACGCGAACGGAAGCTGTCGTTCAGGCCGCACGCCTCGGTCTGCTGATTCTTTAGATGACCTCATCCGGCAACCCGCCGCTCGAGCGGCGTCCGGAATGGCGGCTCACCGGCATCATTTTCTTCGGCCTCATCGCGCTCATCGTTCTCTGGGCGACGTTTCGCATCGTCTGGCCGTTCGTCACTCCCGTTCTCCTGGGCGCGATTCTGGTGACACTGACACATTCGCTTTACGTTCGTTTGCGCACGCGAGTGCACAATCGCTCGTGGCTCGCTGCGACGATCATGCTTTTCGGCGTCACGTTTCTCCTCGTGATTCCGCTCTTTCTGATCGCCATCGCGCTGGTCCATGAAGCGAACGGGCTGATTCAAGACATGCAGTCGGGCGGAGCGCAGCAATTTCTTGCGCGGCTCGATCTGACGAATCGATTGTCGTTTCTCCGTCGATGGATTCCGGGATTCGATCCCAGGACAGTGAGCCCGCAGCGGCTGTTCCTGCCGATCCTGCAGGAGATTCCCGGCTGGGTCGCGCGGCATGGCACCGCAGTTGTGGGCGGGATCGCGGGGCTGCTGATCGCATTTTTTCTCATGCTTCTGGCGACGTATTTTTTCTATATCGAAGGCGAAGCGATCATGATCGAGCTCGCGGTGCTGTCGCCCTTGCCCGACCGATACGATCGCGAGTTTGGACGGCAATTCAAGAACGTCATCGACGCGACGTTTCGCGGTTACGTCGTGACGGGGCTCGCT
>QHVY01000233.1:2297-7961 GCA_003223695.1 Acidobacteriota bacterium | reverse complement strand
TTGCGCGCTCGCCGTGGTTCTGGCGTTGATTCCATTGGTGATGATCCTCTTCTACGTTCTCACCCATGGCCTAACAGCGCTCAATTTGGATTTCTTCACGCACACCCCGAAACCGGTTGGCGAAGCGGGCGGGGGAATGGCGAACGCGATCGTGGGCACGTTGATCCTCATCTCGATCGCGTCGCTCCTCGCCGTTCCGGTGGGAATGGTCTGTGGGATTCATCTCGCTGAGTACTCGGGATCGAAATTCACTTCGATTGTCCGTTTCGCGGCGGATGTGCTCAACGGCGTGCCGTCGATCGTCATCGGCATCTTCGCGTACGGCATCGTCGTGCTTCCGGTGAAACGTTTCAGCGCCATCGCCGGCGGCTTCGCCCTCGGCTTGCTCATGCTTCCGGTAGTCGTGAGGACGACGGAGGAGCTGTTGCGGCTCGTGCCGCAGGGGCTGCGCGAAGGAGCGCTCGCGCTGGGCGCCTCGCGCAGTCGCGCCGTTCTCACCGTGATTGTTCCGGCCGCGCTGCCAGGGATCCTGACCGGGATCCTGGTGGCGATCGCACGCGTCGCGGGCGAAACCGCGCCGCTACTGTTCACTTCGTTCAACAATCCATACTGGTCGACCAACATCACACAGCCGATTGCATCGCTCACGTATCAGGTCTACGTCTACGCGAACTCTCCCTATGACGACTGGCGCCGGCAGGCATGGGCAGGCGCATTCCTGCTGGTCATGATCATTCTCACTCTTTCCATCGCCGCCCGGCTCGCAGTGCGGCGACTGGAACGGATGAACAGACCATAATGACGACAACAATCGACATGGACCTTCCGACAACCGCTCCCGCTGCCGCGCCTCCCGTCGTGCTGGATACGAAGCCGCCGGCACAGGAGACGCCGGTCAAAATCCACGTTCGGGGCTTTGATTTCTATTACGGGACAACGAAGGTGCTGCACGGCATCACCCTGAAGATCCCGGAGCGCCAGGTCACCGCGCTCATCGGGCCATCGGGCTGCGGCAAATCGACTTTCATTCGATCGATCAACCGGATGAACGACATCATCCCCGACGCGCATGGGGAGGGCACGGTCGAGATCGACGGCCGAGACATCTACGCGACCGGGACTGACGTTGTCGCGCTTCGGCGGCGTGTCGGTATGGTGTTCCAGAAATCGAATCCGTTCCCGAAATCGATCTACGACAACATCGCGTACGGCCTTCGCATCGGCGGCATGCACAACAGGCGCGAGCTGGACGAAGTGGTGGAGAAGTCGCTCGTGCGTGCCGCACTGTGGGACGAAGTGAAGGACCGGCTGCATTCGAGCGCGCTGGCCCTCTCCGGCGGCCAACAGCAGCGCGTCTGCATCGCCCGAGCGCTCGCCGTCGATCCGGAGATTCTGCTGATGGACGAGCCGGCGTCGGCCCTCGATCCGATCGCCACGACGAAGATCGAAGAGCTGATCTGGGATCTGAAGGTCAACTACACGATCGTCATCGTCACGCACAACATGCAGCAAGCTGCGCGCGTCTCCGACCGCACGGCGTTTTTCATGCTCGGCCGATTGGTCGAATACAGCGACACCAGGACCGTTTTCATGAATCCGAGAGAGAAGATGACTGAGGATTACGTCACGGGGCGGTTCGGTTAGGGCGGATAGAGGTCCCAATGCATAGACATTTCGATCAAGACATCGAAGAACTCAAGGATTTGCTCCTGCGAATGGGAGCGATGGTTGAAGACGCGATCAGCGAATCGATTCGCGCGCTACTGGAGCGCGACACGGCGCTCGCCGAGGAAGTCATTCGCAATGACGATCGGATCGATCAGATGGAGTTGGAGATCGATCGGCGCACGCTCGAGCTGATAGCCAAGATGCAGCCCGCGGCGGTCGATCTGCGCTTCGTCGCGGCCATCATGAAAATCACACCCGAGCTGGAACGCATCGCTGACCTGGCCCAGGATGTGTGCGAGCGGGCCATTGAGCTCAATCGCGAGCCGCAGCTCAAAGCGATGATCGCCATTCCCCGGCTCGCCCAGGACGCGCAGACGATGGTCCGTCAGGCGCTCGACGCGTTCGTGCGCGGCGACGGCGATCTGGCGCGTCAGGTGATCGCCATGGACGACAGCATCGATCAGCAGACCGAGCAATCGTTTCGCGAGCTGCTGACGTACATGCTCGAAGATCCGCGCAATATCTCTCGCGCGATCCGTCTCACGTTCATCGGCAAGTATTTCGAGCGAATGGCTGACGGAGCAACCAATGTCTGCGAGATGGTTGTTTACCTCGTCGAAGGCAAAATGATCAAGCACGTTCATGCCGAAGCGAATCGCTCTCGTTGAAGACGATTCCGATCTGGCGTTCACCATCAGCCTCAACCTCCAGCGCGAGGGATACACGATCACGCACTTCAGCCGCGGTCACGAGGCGCTCATCGAAATGCAGCGCGGCGGATTCGATTTCGTCATCCTCGATCTCAATCTTCCCGATCTCGACGGTCTGACTATTTGTCGCGAGTTGCGCCGCGATGCAGCTACGTCGGCAGTTCCAATTCTCATGCTCACGGCGCGGGGTTCTGAGCGCGATCGCATCACCGGACTGGAGCTCGGCGCTGACGACTACCTCACCAAGCCGTTCAGCGTGCGAGAGCTGGTGGCGCGCGTTGCGGCCATTTCGCGCCGCGCTCGTCCGGCAGGCGAGACGGCAATCTACGAAGATGGCGAGCTGAAGATCGACGCGAAGTCGTTCCGCGTCTACCGCCGCGGCAAAGAGATCAAGCTGGCAAAGAAAGAATTCGAGCTGCTTTGGCTGCTGGTACGCAATCGGTCCGCGGTCGTGTCGCGCGATCGGATTCTGTCCGAGGTGTGGCATATGTCCGATGAGGTGGAGACGAGGACGGTCGACGCGCACATCCGCAATATTCGCAAGAAAATCGGCTCTGAGAGCATCGCCACCGTCGTTGGATTTGGCTATCGCTACGATCCGCCGCAGGAATGATCATGTTCGGTCGAACTCGAGAAGACGCTGAACGCGCACGCAAAGAGCTCCAGTCGCGGCTCGACGCGCTGCAACGACAGCACGACGCCGACCTGCAACTCCTCGATGGTCTTGGCGAAGCATTGATTGCAGTCGATCGCCAAAGGCGAATCGTGATCGCCAACCGCCGCTTCGGCGAGCTGTTCGATCAACTGGAAGTCATCGGCAAATCGTTGAGCGAGGTCCTGCGCGTCGCCGACGTTTTCGAAGCATTCGACAATGCGTTGAAGGGAAATGAGTCGACGGTCCGCTTTTCGGTCCGCTCCGGCGTCGCCGAGCGCAAAATCGAAATGCGTGCGCTGCCGCTCCAGTCCGACAACATCGCTGCGGTGGCGCTGTTCATCGACGTCACGACCACCGAACGCCTGGAGCAAATCCGCCGCAACTTCATTTCTGATTTTTCGCATGAGGTGCGCACGCCGCTCGCCGGGCTGCACTCTGCGGTCGAGACGTTCGAGGCGAATGCCGGGCGCCTCTCGCCGGAAGACGATCAGCATCTCAGGCGCATCATGTCCCGGCAGCTCCGCCGCCTGGAACGGCTCGTCGATGACATCTCGGAGCTGAGTCGCATCGAATCCGGCGACCTCACGCTCGACATTCGTTCCGTCGACTTGCGCCGCATCATCGACGATCTCGTCGAAGACTTCGCCGATCAGGCTGCGCAACATCGAATTCGATTTGTGGTCAACGGCGAAGGCGTTGTGTCAGCCGATCCGCACCGGATGCAGCGCGACGATCACCAGATCACGATCGACATCCGCGAGGGCGAGGTGCGCATCAGCGATGAGGGCGAAGGGATTCCGCCGTCAGAGCGTGAGAAAATCTTCCATCGCTTTTATCGAATCGAAAAGAGCTCATCCGGCAGCGGCCTCGGTCTCGCCATCACGAAGCATCTGATTCTGCAGCAGCGCGGATCGATTGACGTCGAGAGCGCGCCGGGTCACGGGGCGACGTTCATCGTGCGGTTCCCGAGACCCGCTGCCTAACGCTGACTTATACTTCCGCGAATGCGGAGCTCCAGCATTTTCCTGGGACTTGCGCTTTGCGCTGCCGGTGCGTTCGCAGGCGTCAATCAATGGACCCAGATCGGCCCGCCAGGCTTCTTCGGCGGCGTAGTCGCCGATCCAGTCATACCTGGAATTCTCTACGCGAACAGCGGCTCGTCAATTTTCAAATCGGTCGACGCCGGCACGACGTGGAACAGAACGTTCAATGGCCGGCCGCTCAATCTCACCGCGGATCGATTGGTGATCTCCAGGAAATCACCGACGGTCCTCTATGCCGTCGGCGGGTCTGGAGTTCTGCGTTCGACCGACAACGGCGCAACCTTCGTCGTCGCGAATGGAACCGGAAACAATCGATTGCCAAGTACATTAGCAGTCGCGCTGGCCGTTGATCCGAATGATTCACAAACAGCATACGTGGACATCGCCGATCATCTCTACAAAACAACTGATGCCGGCGCAAACTGGCTGTCTGTAGCGTCACTGCCTGACACCACTCATGTTCTAGGTGTAGACCCGACTGTCAGCAGTAAGCTGTACGCGTCCGCGGGTACGACGATGTATGCCTCGCCTGATGGCGGCCGAACCTGGGGCTCAAAGACGGTCCTTCCTTTGACGCTGATCAACGCCATCGGCGCGATGCCGAGTCTCGTTCTGGCTGGAGGCACAGGCATGTGCCGGTCGACGAATGGCGGCAGTGGCTGGGGTCCCGCAGACACGGGGCTCGGAAGCACAACGGTCGTTTTCGACATCGAGTTCATCGGAAACACGATTTTTGCTGCAACCGATCGTGGCTTGTATCGATCCACGAACGGAGCGCTGACGTGGTCATTGGTGACGGCACCGTTTTCCGGGCGCGCGGTCGCCAGTATCACCATCGATGCGGCCGGATCACTCTATGCTTCATCGCAGGTCCTCTACCGAAGCACAGACGGCGGCGCGACGTGGTCCCAGTCCGCCGTTTCCTTATCGAATTCGCGTGTCGACGCGGTCGCTTTCGACTCGAACACCCGCACGCTTTATGCCGCTGTCGCCGGGCAAGGAGTGTTGAAGACCGGCGATAACGGTTTGACGTGGACATCGCTCAGCAGCGGTCTTTCGACAAACATCCAGGTTCTGGCGGTCGATCCGAAATCGCCATCCGTCATGTATGCGGCAGATCCGAGCGTAGGAATCTATAAGACCACGGACGGCGGATCGCATTGGACGCTCATGAACGAAGGCCTAACAAGCAAGTTTGTACTTGCTTTGGCCATTGATCCTGATATTCCCTCAATCGTTTATGCCGGTGTGAGTGGAGGAGGAGTATTCAAGTCGACCGACGGCGGCGGCACGTGGGTGCGCAGCGCTGGATTCCCTGAGCCGAGTGTCCTCACACTGACAATTTATTCTTTGGCTATTTATGCGGGCACCGCAAACGGCGTCTTCAAGAGCAGCGACGCAGGGTTGACTTGGAGTTCCGGAAGCGGCCTTGCAAGTGTGTCCGTCCTGGCCATTGCCGTTGATCCAGCCAGTCGGACGGTCTTCGCCGGAACGGACGGCCGCGGCGTCTTCAAGAGTATCGACGGCGGAGCCTCATGGACAGCGGTCAATCACGGTCTTCCGGGCGATGGAGTCGCTCGTGTAACCG
>QHVY01000233.1:0-2249 GCA_003223695.1 Acidobacteriota bacterium | reverse complement strand
GCCGAACTGTTCAGGAGCGCCGACGCCGGAGCTACGTGGTTCGACATCGGAGCGGGCTCGCTGCTTGGCGTGACTGCGTTGGCCATCGATCAGGTGTCAAACACGCTGTTCGCCGCGACGGACGACAGCGGCATTTTTGCCATGACGACTGTCTCACGGCGGCGGTCCGTGAAGCCTTGACACATATTCCTGCAGACCGATCCGCAGAGTCGGATTGAGCTCCTCTGGAACGAGAAAGCGCTCATCGATCAGCTTCAGTGACGCCGCGGTGTAGCGGCCGAGATAATCGGGTTCGTCTCGATAGGGATTTTTCGTGAATGGAATGTACGACCCGGTGAAACTCTGCCGGTATTCGGGAAAGCCCACCGACGGATCGCGCAGGTTCCATCCGGTGTACGTCGCCAGCGGCACGGCGACCTGCGGCTGACGAATGCCGGCGAGCTCATTTCCATCTGCGCCGACCTGTGGGACGAGCGTCGGATACGTACCGACGACTTTCGGCGGTTCGCCATCGAGAATCATTTTGTACGGCTCGTACGGTGGTGGAGGACAGCCGCCCCGGCTGTCCGGACAGTCGAGGGCGACTGTCCTCCAATGCACCAGCGTGCCGTCGCTGATTCGCGGATAGCGGCTCGGCGGTGGCTCTGTTCCGTTGCGCACCCACGCGTCGAGCGCATCGAAGAGCGCGTGCAGCGGAGGCCAGTAGGTCATCGGATTGTCGAGATTCTTTCCCTCGCGCTTCTGCGGCGGAAAAGGTCCCGGCACATGTGCCACTCCAGCGATGAAGTAGATGCGCGACGTGTCGGGAATCGGCGCATCGGTGGTGGCATCGGCCGTGGTGTGACAGAGCGACTCGCCTCTGGACCAATATTCATATGATGTATTAGTATAAAATATTTTCGGCACTACTTTCTCTGCGACCGCGCGATCGAGCAGCCCTTCTGTCTTGCCGGTCTGCGGATCCTTCATCGGCAAATCGGTGAACGGGAACAGATCGTTCGGATAGAACAGCGGCGAAAGGGGCTGCGAATCGCGTGAGGGCTGCGCGAAACGCTGATTGAAGCTACCGCGGCCCGCGCCGGCAACATGCGCGTCGATCGCATCGAACACTTGCCGTCCCTGCTCGTCAGCGTTGAAGCCCTGATAGATGAAATGGCGCAGGAAGCGCCCGCTTTGTGAGATCCCGAAGCCGTAGGCGCGCTTCGATGAGGTGATCGCCGCTGGGTCGTACTTGGTCCACGACACGAAGTCGCGCACCGCGGCGAGCCCGCATCCCACGATCGACGGATCCTTCGCCGTGTAGATGACTTCGTAAATTTTTCCGGGGACGAAGCCGCCGTCGAGATGAACGGTCATCGGGTCGGTGAAGCGCCACTGTTTGCGCGGGATCACGCGCCGCGTCGCGGTGGGTGCGTCGCGCTCAGTCAAAACGTTCGCGCGGTCATTGACGTCAGCGGCAGGGTAGCCGGTACCGCCGATCGCGCCGCCGATGACATGTGACACGGTGTGCTCGTCGACTGTCTTAGAAACAACGAAATCTGATCGCACGCGGCCGGTGATTCCCGGCGCGATTGGAGCGTTGAGCCGCACGCGGCCGGGTTCCGGCCGCACGTCGAACTGCCAGCCGATCCACGCCACCGTGTAGCCGCGGTCGAAGAGGAATCGATCGCGTATGTCGGCCTCGCTCGCCGGATCGAGCTTGCTGAGGAATGCCTTTCCGCCGCGATTGGCGATCTCCACGAACAGCGTGCCGTTGCCGTTCGTCTTCGGACGAATCACGTAGAAATCCGCTGAGAACTCCACTTCGCCGGCGGCATTTCGCGGACCTTTGTCGAGATCGACGATCACCGTGTTGTGCGGATTTTTCGGATCGAGCGCGAAGTGGATCGTGCCGGCGATTTTCTCGAAATGCGCGCCGAGGTCGGCGCGTGTGGTGATGTCGACGGTTTGGACGCGTGCAAGAAGTGGAGTGGCGATGAAGAAGAGAATCGCAGCGCGGCGCATGCTGCGGAGTTTATAGCGTCCTTGTTTTTGACTCATTCAGGACATAAGTTGCTGCCAGCCCGGAAAATCGGATGGCCTTCCGTCGAGCGGTATCTATTGAGCACGTGCGTGCTCCGGAGGAGGCCCTATGTACAAAATCTTCGCGGGCGTACTTCTTACAGTTGCAAGCATCACGATCGGCTCGGATTTCAAAAATTCCGAGTGGTCCGAGCCCGTCAACCTCGGATCGATCAATTCTCCTTTTA
>QHVY01000087.1:579-18699 GCA_003223695.1 Acidobacteriota bacterium | reverse complement strand
GTTCTGGTGCTCGGCGTCTACCACATGTCCAATCCGGGACATGACATCTTCAACATGCAGGCCGACGATGTACTGGCGCCTAAGCGCCAGCAGGAAATCGCACAGCTCATCGACGTATTGAAGAGGTTTCATCCGACGAAGATTGCCATTGAAGCCGACATCTGGAGCAAGCGGGTTGGGCAACAGTACTCCGACTATGTCGCCGGAAAGTACACGCTGTCGCGCAATGAGATCGATCAAATCGCGTACCGCCTTGCCAAGGAGCTCGGCCACAAGAGCGTGTACCCCGTAGATGTCGACGGCGAGTTCCCGTTCCAGCGGATTGTCGACTACGCCAAGGCGACTGGACGCTCGAAGGAGCTCGACGCGATGATGGGCGAGGTTGGCGACATGGTAAGGAAGCAGAATGCGTATCTCGTCTCGCACACCGTGCTCGAGACGCTGCTGTACATGAACGCCGACGACAAGGTCGCCGAGGATGTGGGGTACTACTATCGCGAGGCGCAGTTCGGCGAACCCGGTGACTGGGCCGGCGCCGACCTGCTCTCCGACTGGTTCCGGCGCAACATGCGCATCTACAGTAACGTCTTGCAGCTCGCCGACTCTCCGAATGAGCGCGTGCTGGTATCTTCGGCGCCGGACATCTCGGTTGGCTACAGCACGACTTCGCCAGCAACCCCAACCTGCGCTTGCGCAAGCTCGCCGAGTTTGCCAGATGACCCCACGCAAAACGAGCGACGCCGAGCAACAGCTCAAGGGATTCATCGGCAAGTTCGACCGCGCGCATCAAACGCTGATCCGTCGCGTCCGCGCAGCGCTGCGGAAGCGCCTCCCGACCGCGAATGAATTGGCTTACGACAACTACAACTTCTTCGTCATCGGCTATGGTCCTACCGAACGGCCGTCAGACTGCATCGTTTCGATCGCCGCCGGCGCGAACGGGGTCGGCCTCTGCTTCATCCGCGGCGCAAGTTTGCACGATCCCAAAAAAATTCTCCTCGGATCCGGAAATCAAACTCGGTTCATTCGTCTCGAATCGGCAGATGTATTGGAGCGGCCCGAAGTGCAGAAACTAATCGCCGCCGCAGTGGCGCAAGTGAGGAGTCCCTTTCCGGAACATGGCCGCGGTAAATTGATTGTCCGCTCGATCGCGGCAAAGCAACGGCCCCGCCGCAGGCCGGTCAGGTGAGCTGTTCCTCGACGAGCGCGGCGAGTTTCGCGAGTGACGACCGCCAGCCGGTCTCGTTGTCGGCGGCCGGCACGCCGCGCGGCACCCCGTCGTGCACTGCGAGGATATCGGTGCCGCCGTCTGCATCGACCAGCGTGATCGTGATCGTCATCTCGCCGCGCAGGCGTGGATCTGTTGTCTCGAACTCCACCACCTCGACGACCAGCTCGTTTGGCACGAGCTTCACGAAACGGCCGTGAAACGTGTCAGTCTGCGCGGTCGTCTTGCCGGCTGCGGTCGGCGCGTCGTAGGTTAGCGAGATCCGGAACGAGCCACCTTCGCGAGGGTCGAACGCATGCACGTAGCTGGTCATGCCCGCCGGCACCATCCACGTCGCCACCGCACGGGTCGAGCTCACCATTACTCGAACGCGTCAAGCGCCGCGGCCACTTCCTCGTTCGAAGGCCGCTCGCGGTAGTCGTTTTCGATTTTCAACCAGTGGATGCGTCCGCGCTGATCGAGCACGATGACCGTCGGGTGCGGCACGCGCTTCTGCTCGGGATTGCGAAGGCCGTATCGATCGATGACTGCGCCACGCGCATCTGATAGGAGCGGAAACCCGAGCGGCCCTCGGCCATCTTTCGCAACCTTTGCCGCAAATTCGCGACTCTGCTCAGGCGAATCCTGACTGATCGCGTAGAAGCGCACCTCCGGAAAGGCGCGGGCGAGATCACGAATGCCGACCAACTGCCGGACGCAGTATGGTCACCAGTATCCCCGATAGAACACGAGAACAACTTTGTGACCGCGTGCGGCCGACAGACTGATCGTTTTTCCATTCTGATCAGGCAGCATGAAGTCGGGCGCTTGCAACCCAAGCTTGAGCCCAGCGGCAAGAAGCAGGGCGACAATCATCACAATCGCATTCTCCGCCTAACAATGACGGCATCGCCTGTGCCCGTCGGGACAGCGATGGAGTCGTCGCGAGCACGCACGATCGGCACCGCCTCCGGCGGCAGATCGAATGTCGTGTCGCTGGCGATCGCATCGATCGGCTGATCGCGTCGCAGCATGATCTCCACCTGCGCCTGCTGCGCGCCGCGAACACTCACCGAATGCCATCCGGCGGCGAGGATCGATCGAAATTTCGGCGGCTGTTGCGGCAGACGCACTCCATTGACGCGCACGAATAACAGATCCGGCGTGTGAAAAATGAGGCTGATTCGCTCAGCCCCGCGCGCGGAGCGAACCTGCAGCATGAGATGTCGTCCGTGTGGTTGCCGGTCATCGCTCACCACACTCAGCTCGGGCGCGGGGATCGGCAACCTCGGCGCCGGCGCTGAGAACGCATGAACGCGACTCGGCGCCCACGGAAACATGTCGCGCGGCGCCAGAAGGAAATGCGCTACGGCTCGCAGTTGCGGTGTGACACCATCGACGAGCCACACCGGATTGCCGTTGTCGTCGACATATTCGACATCGATCGCGCGCGGCGACTCGGGATTGTACGCAGGCAGTAGAAGCTGCATCCCCACGCAAACGACAACGGTGACGTTCATGGCGGCAACACTCGCGCGCCGCATCGCCGAATTCGCCGCGACCGCCGGAGTGAATGTCGTTGCGATCAGCGCCACGGCGGTGGCGATGACGCCTAGCGATGGCCGGCCGATGAGATCGTAAAAGGCGAGAGTGATTGGAAACCAGAGCATCGCCGTCACGATCGACGTGATCATCACGCATGCAGCGGCAGATAGATCGAGCGTCGAACGCAAAAGCATGCAGAGCGCGAATGCGATCGACGGCACGAGCGCGAGATAAGCGCCGCCCGGCAGGATCGCTGCGAGAACGATGCTCATCGCGAC
The DNA here is from genome assembly GCA_003223695.1 of Acidobacteriota bacterium. Lineage (GTDB taxonomy): Bacteria > Acidobacteriota > Thermoanaerobaculia > Gp7-AA8 > Gp7-AA8 > Gp7-AA10. The sequence goes on along the minus strand of QHVY01000087.1, from coordinate 15,669 downwards.
CCAGCAGAAGCCGTGACCGATGAACAGGCCGTCGAAGCTGGCGCGGGTGTAGAGCGGCGTCGCGCAAATGATCGCCATCGACAATCCGATCAGCCACATCGCGGCGACGATTGGCCCCGGCTGCGCGACCCACACCGCTGCAAGCGCGCGGAGCGATCCGATCCACGCGACGACTGCACCCGTGATCGCAGCGGCGATCAACGAAAGAAAAAACGACGCGACACCTGCGGTGACCGCGCCTGCGTTCGTCTCCCCGGTGCGAACCTGAAGCGCCGCGCCGAACAGAAGGACCGCTAGCGCGACGATGGCGATCCACGTTGTCCATGACTGCGGCCACCACAGCATCGCCGAAGAAGACCGCATCTTCATCGGTAGCCTGACGCAAATCGGTGTTCGCGAGGGCGCGGGTCATCGCCAGGACGTGCTCGCCGTGATCCTGCACCGTCGCCGGCGTGACGTGGCGAATGTCATCGAGCGGCGAGTGGTAGTGCGTAACTTTTCCCATGCAGGCGAAGTTGATCCCGGCGATTCCTGCGCGCTTGAAAACGGTGAGATCCGTATCGTTCGGCAGCAGCTCGTACAAATTGAAAAAGAACGAGCTGGCGCTGGGACGTGGCAGGCTGCGCGTGATGAGCGGAAGAAGCCAGCGATTGTGGCGGCTGGTCTCGAAAAGATAGCTGCGGCCCGATGTGCCGCGATTGTCGATGTTGATCGCCGCTGCGACGCCGCGCGAACGCTGCGGATCGGCCACGAATGCTTCGGCGCCGAGGAGACCGTCTTCTTCGCCGTCGGTGATGAGGAAAAGGATGGTGTTGCGGAAGCGATTGTGACGAACCACGCGCGCCACCTCCAGAATCGTGGCGAAGCCGATTCCATCATCGGAAGCGCCCGGACCGGCGGCCACCGAGTCGTAATGCGCGCTGAGCATCAGCGTGTCGGCTCGCGCGTCGCCGGGCAGCCATGCGAGCACATTCGCCACCGGCGCGCACGTCGCGTACGCGTTGCACGAGAATGTCTGCTGCAGCGATGTTTGGTATCCGAGCCGCCGGAGCTCGGCAATGATCCGGTCGCGGACGAGATCGTGGGCAGCGGTGCCGATCGGATGCGGCGCGTTGCCGACGAGAATCGAATCGAGCACAACGATTGCGCGCGTCGCGGAAAACTTATCGGAAGGCGCGTTCGCCGGGAGCGCTGTCGGTCCGTGAGTGCCGGCGATCGCCACGGCAAGAAGAGCAGCCAGGATCAGGAACACGGCTGCCGTGGCGCGGTTCGCAGTCACGCGCGCATTGTATGCAACCTGTAACCGATTCCGCCGTATGCTGCGGATATGAAACGACATCTGCTGACGTTTTCCGTTGCTCTGCTGTTGGCCACGACGGCCGGAGCCTCAACGCTCGAGGTGAAGTTCGACCGCACGTTCGATGTCCGCCCGGGCTCGTCGTTTACCCTGAGCAACACGAACGGACGCATCACCGTCCGGGCGTGGGACCAGCCGCGCATTCAGGTGCACGCGCTCAAACGCGTCGAAAGCCGCGATTCGGAAGCGGCGAAAAAGGCGATGGCCGAATTGCGGATCGAACCGGCGGTCACCGCCGATGGCGTAAAAATCAATACGATATATCCTCACAAAAATGAGGGTGGTATTTTCGACTGGCTGGCCGGAACGAACGTCAGCATGAGCGTGCAATACGAGGTCACTGTTCCGCACGCGACGAGTCTCAACCTCGATAACACGAACGGCGCGATCGAGATCAGCGAGGTTCGCGGTTCACATCGGGTCTCGACTACGAACGGTCACATCGAGCTCGCGCGCTGCGGCGGCGACGTTGATGCCGAGACGACGAACGGCGCGATTCGCGCGGAGCTGGCCGAAGTCAATCCCGGTAAGTCGATCCGGCTGGAGACCACGAACGGCAGGATTACCGTCGCCGTGCCGAAGTCCGTCGCCGCGCGAGTCGACGCGTCGACTACGAACGGCGGAATCACAACCGATCTGCCGGTGACCACGACGGAGACGGGCCATCACACGCTGCGGGGCACGATCAACGGCGGCGGCAGCGCTGAGTTGAGGCTGCGGACGACAAACGGATCGATCACGATCGAAGCGCGATAATATCCAGTCGTGATCATCGCTGTGCTGGTCATCGTCGCCCTCAAGGCGGCGAGCGGGAAAGTCGCAGCGATCGCAGCGGCTCAGGAGTCCGTCCTCAATCAGCTTGCGCCCACCGAATATGATCTGGTTGCGCAGTGGCGCCACATCCCCGCGTTCGCGGCGGAGATCGATCGCGATGCGATTCGGCGCATTGAATCCGACCCAATGGTGCTGCGCATCGATCCTGACGTTGGAGGCTCCGGGACGCTCGCGCAAAGCGTCCCCCTCATTGGCGCCGACAAAGTCCACATCCTCGGCTACACCGGCCGCGGAGTGACGGTCGCCGTCCTCGATACCGGAGTTGATGAGTCCCATCCTGATCTCGTCGGACGCATCGTCGACGAGCACTGCTACTGCCGGAACAGCGACGGCACGGGCTGCTGTCCGAATGGGCAGACCACGCAGTCGGAAGCCGGAGCCGCGGCCGACGACCATGGCCATGGAAGCAATGTCACAGGCATCATCGGCTCGCGCGGAGTTGTCGCGTCAGTTGGCGTGGCCCCTGGCGTGAATTTCGTCGTGGTGAAAGTGCTCGATCGCAACAATCGCTTTTCGTCGACGGCGCAAATCATCTCCGCACTCGACTGGCTGATCGACAACCACCCCGAGGTCCGAGTGGTCAATATGAGTCTTGGCACCGACGCGCTTTTCTCAACGGCGTGCGATTCAGCCGTTGCATTCACCACCGCCTTCGCATCGGCAATCAATACGATGCGTTCCAACGGCACGCTCGTTTTCGTGTCGAGCGGAAACGACGCGTCAGCAACGTCGATGGAAGCACCGGCATGCATCCAAAACGCGATCTCCGTCGGTGCGGTCTACGACAGCAACGTTGGACCGCTGACCTTCGGTTGCACAGATTTGACGACGATGGCGGATCAGATCACCTGCTTCAGCAACAGCAATTCGACGCTGGATCTGCTCGCGCCCGGCGCGATCATCACCTCCGACTGGCTCCGCGGCGGGACTTCGAACTTCTATGGAACCTCGCAAGCGTCGCCGCACGCGACCGGCTCTGCCGCCGTGCTGCTGGAGATTCGACCTTCGCTGACAGCGGATCAGGTGGAAGGAATCTTGAAGGCCACTGGAAAATCGATTCTCGACTCTCGAAATGGCGTGGTCACTCCGCGGATTGACTTGTTTGCCGCGGCTTCTGCCGTTCTATCGCCGCCGCCGAAGCGCCGCGCTGTCCGTCATTGAATAGCGCCGCGAGTAGCGCCGGCTTCCAGCCGGCGGGCACGCCGGCTTCCAAGCCGGCAAGATGCCGGCGCGCCTGCCGCCAAAGGTGGCGGCGCTACTCCGGCGTAATGTAGGCCGCTGTGATTCCGCCATCGACGAGAAACGTCGCGCCGTTCACGTACGACGATTCGTCGCTCGCCAAAAACAGCGCCGCGTTCGCGATCTCCTCGGCTCGCGCGAAGCGTCCCATCGGAATGTGCACCAGGCGGCGCTGACGGCGCGCCGGATCGGCGAGCAGCTCCGCGAGCAGAGGAGTCTCCACCGGGCCGGGGCAGAGCGCGTTTGCGCGAATGTTCTTGCGTGCGAATTCCACGGCGATTTCGCGCGTCATTGCCAGCACGCCGCCTTTGCTCGCGGTGTACGCAATCTGCGGCGCTGCGGCACCGATGATCGCCACGAATGACGCGGTGTTGATGATCGACCCGCCGCCCGCGCGCAGCAGTGCCGGAATCGCGTACTGACATCCGAGAAACACGCCTTTGAGATTGATGTCGATGACCATGTCCCAGATGTCTTCCGGCGTATCGGTCACCGATTCATCTTTGGGATGAAAAACTCCGGCGTTGTTGAAGACGATATCGAGCCGGCCGAAACTCTTCTCGGCGAAGGCAATCATCGCTTGCGCATCTTTCGCCTTCGATACGTCGGCCGCGAATGCGCGCGCATTCCCGCCAATCTCCTTCGCCGTCGCCTCGGCCGTATCTTTCTTCAAATCGACGACTACCACCTTCGCCCCCTCGCGCGCGAAGAGAAGACATGATGCTTTGCCGATGCCGCTTCCGCCGCCCGTGATCAGCGCAACTTTGTTTGATAGACGCATCAGTTCTCCCAAGTGCCCAGTACCCAGTGCCCAGCGCCCAGGCACGGCGAACTGGGCACTGGGCACTAGGCACTGGGCACTTTCTCACGCCATCTCAAAGTAGCGCCGCCGTTCCCAGTCCGTCACCGCGGCGTCGAATTTTCGCTGCTCGGTGCGGAAGAAGTGCAGGTAGTGCTCGATGACGTCTTCGCCGAACGTCTCGCGCGCCCACTCGCTCTCCGCGAGGGCGTGAATCGATTCGTTGAGGGTGTGCGGAACGTGCGGCAGATCGCGCGCAGCGTACACGTCGCCTTCGAATGCTGGCGGAGGTTCGATGCGATGCTCGATGCCATCGAGGCCTGCGGCGATCGTCGCAGCGAATGCAAGATATGGATTCGCATCCGCCCCCGCCGCCCTGCATTCGATGCGCAGCGATTGGCCATGACCGACGATGCGGAATCCCGCGGTGCGGTTGTCGACGCTCCATGCAATGCCCGTCGGCGCAAACGAGCCGGCGACGTAGCGCTTGTACGACGCGGGGTACGGCGCGTAAAACGCGAACAGCTCGCGAATGTGCTTCATCCAGCCGCCGAGGAAGTAGCGGAAGGTGGTGGAGGCGTGGAGGGGGCCAAGCTCGTCTTTGCCGTCGAACATCGACTTCTTGCCGTTCGCGTCCCAGAGGCTCATGTGAATGTGGCAGCTCGATCCGGCATAGCGCTCGTCCCACTTGGCCATGAACGTGACCGCGTGGTTGTGCTTCCAGGCGATCTCTTTTGCCGCGTGCTTGTACAGGACGTGACGATCGGCCATCTCGAGCGCATCTGCGTAGCGCAATCCGATCTCTTGTTGTCCGGGTCCCCATTCGCCCTTCGATGACTCGACCGGAATTCCGGAGCGCTCCAGATGCGAGCGGATGTCGCCGATGAGGAACTCTTCTTTCGTGCCTTGCAGGATGTGATAGTCCTCGATGCGCCCGCCGATCGGCTGCAGATTGATGAATCCTTTTTCGGCGGCGCTCTCGTAGGAATCCTTGAATACATACAACTCGAGCTCGGACGCTGCTTTAGCAATGAAGTTTTTCTCCGCTGCGCGCGCAATCTGTTTGCGCAGAATGCTTCGGGGTGCGAGCGGAACGAGCTCTCGGCGATTCTCGTGATAGACGTCGCAGAGCACGAGCGCGGTCTTGTCGTGCCAGGAGGCGATGCGCAGCGTGTCGAAATCGGGAATGGGCCGGAAATCTCCGTACCCTTTCGCCCAACTCGTGAACGCGTAGCCGGGCACCGGGTCCATGTCGATGTCGCACGCGAGCAGGTAGTCGCACGCGTGAAGGCCGTGCGTCATCACTTCATCGGCGAAGTAGCGCGCGACGACACGCTTGCCGACGAGCCGCCCGTACATGTCGGGAAATGCGGCGATGACAGTGTCGATCTCGTCATCGGCCACCATTCTTTTCAGCGTGTCGGTATCGATTCTGCCAATCATGTTTAACGGCGGGTGGCGGGTCGCGGGTGGCGGGTGGTGGGCCCACCCGCTACCTGCCACCCGCTACCCGCTAATATCCAAATACACCGTCTTCCACTCCGTGTAATGATCGAGCACCTGCATTCCGAGCTCGCGTCCCAGACCGCTGCGTTTGACGCCGCCGAACGGCGCCTCGAGATGCACACTGCTGCCGGAATTGATCGACAGATTTCCGGTCTGCACGGCGCGCGCGACGCGAAGTGCGCGGCCGATGTCGCGAGTCCAGATCGAGCCGGACAATCCGTACTGACTGTCGTTCGCAATGCGCACCGCATCGTCTTCGCTGTCGAAGGGCATCACGGCGACGACAGGGCCAAAAATTTCTTCACGAACAATTGTCATCTCCGGTTTCGCATCGAGAAAAACGGTAGGCTGCAGAAACGTTCCCTTGCCTGACGGAACGCTGCCGCCGGTCGCCAGCGTGGCTCCTTCTTTTTTTCCCGTCTCGATGTAGCTCATCACGCGCTTGCGATGTGCGGAGGTGACCAGTGGTCCCATCTCCGTGGAGTCGTCGAGCGGATTGCCAACTCTCACTTTTTCAAATGCGGCTACGACGGCCTGCGAAAAGCGATCGTATACCGTCTTCTGCACGAGAATGCGACTGCGCGCGCAACAATCCTGTCCGGCATTGCCCAGGGCGGAGGAGACGGCGGAGGCGACGGCGCGGTCGATGTCGCAATCGCCGAAGATGATGTTCGCCGATTTTCCGCCGAGCTCCAGGCTCACGCGTTTGATGTCGTTCGCCGCGAGCTGCATCACGCGCGTGCCCACCTCAGTCGATCCAGTGAACGCGAGTTTACGGACGGCGGGATGCTGGATCAGCGTCTCGCCGACTCGCGAGCCCGGCCCGGTCACCACTGTGAAGACGCCCTCCGGAATGCCCGCTTCGATCGCGATCTGAGCGAGCCGCAAGGCGGTGATCGGCGTCTGCTCCGCCGGCTTCAGCACGACGCAGTTTCCCATCGCCAGCGCAGGCGCGACCTTCCATGAAGTGATGGCGATTGGAAAGTTCCACGGCACGATGATTCCGCACACGCCGACCGGCTCGCGGAAGGTCATCAGCACGCCTTTCGGGTTCGTCGGGATCGTCTGTCCGAAGATTTTGTTCGTCGTGCCGGCGTAGTACTCGAAGCAGTCGGCGGCGAGACCGACTTCGTCGCGCGAGTCGCGAATCGGCTTGCCGACATTTCGCGACTCGGCACGGGCCAGCTCCTCCAAATCATCACGAATTAATGTACTAATTTTCTGGAGGATGCGGCCGCGCTCGCGCGGAGCAACATTTCGCCATGTCTCGAACGCCTTCTCTGCGGCGCGCACCGCGTGATCGATCTCCTCCGGCGTCGCTTGCGCGATGGTCGCCAACGGCTCGCCTGTGGCAGGCTCGATCAATTCGATCGTGGACACGTGGCGCACACTCTGCAAGAAATGGGCGCGCGAGGGAAATCATGAAAGCGAAATCTGCGCTTCTGGCCATTCTTTTCGCGTCGACGATGTCCGGGCAAACGATCACCGTCGGCGTCGACGTCGCCAATCCGAATTCAAGCGACTTCAACCTCGGCACCGTTCTCACCGATATTTCGCTTGATAATCCGGCGACGGCCGCTGGCACGATCTCCACCGTCAAGTTTCATTATTCGGGCAGCGGCTGTTCGATGGCGGTGAAGATCAAGTTCTTCCGCCGCAGCGGCAATACGCTGACGATGCTTGCCGAGCAGGGGCCATTCGACACGGGAGCGGGCGGCTCGACGACGGTCACGCTCTCGCCGCCGGTGATCGTGCAACAGGGCGATCTGATCGGAATCACAAAGCTCACGAACTGCGGAAATCCAGTCGGCCTATCGACCTCGATGACGAATGGATTTGTGGGATTTGCCGGTGACGTGACCGGCAGCGTCGATCTGGCCGCTGGAACACGCGGCATGTTTCCCCTTGCGCTTTTCGGCAGCGGCACATCGTTCGAATTCATCGGCGGAATTCTGCCCGTCGTCGGCTCTGTCACGGGCAGCTTCGGGTCGAATTTCAAAACCTCGTTGCAACTTTTCAACGGCGTCGCAGGATCGCAGACGCTCACCGGGCGCTTCATCTTTCATCGCGCTGGCACATCGGGATCGGCAAGCGATCCTTCACAAGGCTTCACGGTGGCGCCGGGACACGTGGTGTCGTATCCCGACATCGTCGCCGCGTTAGGCCAAGCGACCCTCGGCAGCATCGACGTCATCATTCCCACGGGACAACCGATGCCTGTCATGGTCACGCGAATCTTCAATGATGCCGGCGTGAATGGGACCGCAGGCTTCACTGAAGATGTGATCAATCCGGCAGCTGCGGGATTCGGATCGCGCGTGATTACGACCGGGACGACCGGAGCGCTCGTGACGCCGATCGATCCAACGCGGACGCGCTTCAACATCGGTGTGCGCACGCTCAGCGGTGGCGCTCAGATGCTGGTGAAGTTGCTCGATTCGAACGGCAACATCGTCACAACCGTCTCGAAAACGTATGCCGCGAACTGGTTTGAACAAGTCGACTCGACCACTTTTTTTGGTGGAGCAGTCAGCGCAAATCAGTCGATCCTCTTCAACATGAACGGAGGCAGCGCGATCATTTACGGATCGACCACGGACAACGTGACCAATGATCCGACGGTGCAGTTCGCGCAGGTTGTTATCTCGCCCTGATCAATCGGGCGCCGGAAGCTCCGTTGCCGGCTCGCCCGACAGCGCGTGCCATCCAATTGCCGTCAGCACTACCGCCGCGCCGGCAATCGCGAATGGCGACGGCCGTTCGCCGATGATTAGAAATACCCACAGGGGATTGCAGATCGGCTCGAGCATGCCGGTGAGCGAGGCCTGCGTCGCCGTGACGTACGCCAGTCCGCGAGTAAACAGAAAATAGGCGAGCGCGATTTGAAATGCGCCGAGGAACACGAGCACGGTGAGGGATGTCGGGGAGAGAGCAAAATCGATGAACGGCAGCACTGCGATCGCCGTCAGGACGTTGCCCCATGTCACCGTCGCTCGCGATGCTTCGTGCTCCCGGCGCAATAGCAGGATCAGTGCGGCAAAAAATACGCTCGATAACAACGCCATCGCATTTCCGGCCATGCCTCGCGTTTCAAAGCGGCCGACGAAAAAGAGCGCCATGCCGCCTAACGCCGCGCCGATCGCCGTTGCGTCGCGGGCACGCATCGGCTCGTGCACGACCAGTGGCGATAACAGCAGGACCCAGATCGCTCCGGCGTACTGCAGAAAAATCGCGTTGGCGGCAGTCGTCCACTTCGTCGCTATCACGAACGTTGTTAGACACGCTGCGTAGCTGACGATCGCTGCGATGAATGCGGGGGTCGACGACCATCGCCGCGTCGCCCAGGCATCGCGCGGTAGAAAAATCATCAGGGCGATCGCTGCGAAAAGCGATCGATAGAACGTCACCTTGAGTGCAGGTTCGGCAACCGCTTTGATACCGAGGCCGCCCGTGGACCACAGCAGAGCCGCCGCGGCAACGAGCAGAACGCCTTTGCGTTGCGGCTGCATTCGGGACGATTGTAATCACCACAGAGGACACAGAGATCACAGAGATTTCTTCGTGTGCTCTGTGATCTCTGTGGTGAAAAACATCAATTCGGAGACGTATCGTCGAAATTGACGCCGATCTGACTCTCCGCCGGCGGGCAGGGGAGCGGATCGTCCGGCGGCAGAATGACGAGCGCGCATTCGCGCACGACGTCGGCGAGCGTATCGATCTCCAGCGGCTTGTTCACAAGAGCGTTGACCTGATGCGGATCGATTGTGAGATCGAAGCGCGGATCGCGGGCAGCGAGGACGAACGACGTCGACTCAGGCCGGAATTCGCGGAAGCGCCGGAGGAACTCTGCACTTTCGTCATCAGGCAGATTCAGATCGAGAAGAATGAGCGCGTAATCGCAGGTGCGCACTTTGTCCATGGCTTCGTCAGCGCTCGACGCTGTGTCGACCGCGAGGGGCTGATGGCGAAGTACGGTGAAAAGCATGACGCGTAGCGCGTCATTGTCTTCAATGACGAGGATCCTTGCTGCAGTGGCTGCCATTTCATACATCCTTTTTACGGCGGAATAGGGTCAAGATTTATGCCAAGTCAGTTTCGCTTTCGGCGTCGGGGCACTCAGCGATCTGCGGTCGCGAGGTGATCACCGAAATGCATCCGGCAACGGTGTCATACAGAAGGTCCACATCGAACGGTTTTCGGATGCTGCCGACAACCAGATCGGGATTGAAATCCCTCGGTTCGCTGCCCGCAGTCAGAAGCACGACCACTGGGCGAGCCGAGGGATCCAGCGCTGCAATGTGCTCGAGCACTTTCCAGCCATTCATCACCGGCATCATTAGGTCGAGCAGCAGAAGCGCATACCTGCACTGCCCGAGTCTCTCCAGCGCCTCGGCTCCGTTCTTCGCCGTGTCGACGGCTAACCCTCTGCGCCGCAAAATCGTGAACAGCAGTGTTCGGATCGCCTCATCGTCATCGACGACGAGAATGCGCTTCTCGTCTTTCGGCATCTCCTAAGGGCGCACTTCGGCCGATTCCTTTTTTTCGCCTCTGGCCGGCTGGGCAGCGCCGAACGTCGCGATCATCTCGCGATTGAATACCGGCAAGTCATCCGGCTTCCGGCTGCTGACCCAGTTGCGGTCGCGGATGCATTCTTTGTCTTCCCACTGCGCGCCGGCATTTTTCAGGTCGTCCTGCAGAGTCGGCCAGCTCGTGATGTGACGTCCTTTCATCACACCCGATGAGATGAGCAGCCATGGACCGTGACAGATCACCGCGATCGGTTTTCCGGCGCGATCGAGCTCCTGTACGAATTGCTGAGCCTTTTTCTCGATGCGGATCGCATCGGCGTTGATGACGCCGCCAGGCAGCATGAGCGCGTCGAACTCCGACGGGTTCGCTTTATCCAGCGTCAAGTCGACTTTGAATTTGTCCGCTTTGTCGTGGTGCTTGAAACCCTGCACCTCGCCGTCTTTCGGCGCGATGAGCACGCATTTCGCGCCGGCTTTCTCCAGCGCCTCACGCGGAGCGGTCATTTCGATCTGTTCGAAGCCATCAGTGAGGATGATTGCGACACGTTTCCCTTTCAAGTCGTTCATGAGGTTCTCCTCCCACAGAATTGACGTGCAAATAACAGGCACTCAGCTGTTACGTCACAGCGTGCAGCGGTTTCTGCCCTTTCAGAAATCGATGCACGTCCGTCGCTGCAATTCGCGCCATCGCGCTGCGCGTTTCGAGCGTCGCCGATCCGATGTGCGGCGCCAGAACAACATTCTTCATCGACAGCAACCGCCGATTCACCGCGGGCTCGAATTCGTACACATCGAGTGCGGCGCCGCCGAGGTGGCCGGATTCGAGAGCGTCGCAGAGGGCGTTCTCGTCGATGATCGGCCCGCGAGCCGTATTGATGACGAATACTCCCCGTTTCATCTTCGCGAGCGCGCTCGCGTCGATCATGTGGTGTGTCTCGGGAGTCAGCGGCGTGTGAATGGAGACAATGTCGCTGGTCGCGAGCAAAGCGTCCATCGAATTCCCGCGACGAACTCCGACGACTTCCATCCCGAACGCCTTTGCGCGCGCAGCGACAGCCGTACCGATTCGGCCGATGCCGATGATGCCGAGCCGCTTTCCCTGAATGGACGTGCCGAGCATGTGCAGCGGCTCCCAGATGCAGCGTCCACTCTCACGCACCTCGCGATCGCCTTCGACGAGCCGTCGCGTCAACGCGAGAATGAGCGCCATTGTGAAATCGGCAGTCGCTTCGGTCAGCACGCCGGGCGTGTTCGTAATCGTGATACCGAGCTCTCGAGCGGCGTCGAGATCAATGTTGTTGTAGCCCACCGCGTGGTTGGCGATGATGCGGACGTTCGGATTCGATTCGAGCACGCGTCGCGTGAGCGGATCGCTCAACAACGTGATCGCCGCATCCGCCTCGGACAGAATTGTGATCAGCTCGTCTTCCGTCCGCTGAGGCTCGGTCGGGTGCTCAATGACGTCGAATTCGCCGGCGAGGATCTCGCGCGCGACCGGCGGGTAGGCTGCGGTTAAGACGACTGTGTATTTCATCGCTTCCGCGCCATCAGCCATCCCACGAGGAAAAATCCTGCGCCGGTGAACAATAAACGTACCTCGAGCTGCGCGTTGTCTGCGAAGAGGCCGATGCTCAAACCGATGGGGAGGAGCAGCAGGCCAATCATTTGAAACAGCCGCCCGGTGAGCACGGTCATTTGTGGAGAGCGGGCGTCTCGCCCGCAGCGGTCGCGCGTCCCGCGCGACGGCTTTCCGAGTCGCCAGGCGTGACGCCTGGCGACTGCGGCCGGGACGGCCGCTCTCCGTCGATCGCGATCGTCTCCACACGATCGCCGCGCTCGGTCTGATCGACAACCGCGTTCATTCCCTCGGTCACACGCCCGAAAATTGTGTAGCCGCCATCGAGATGCGGCTGCGGCGAATGGGTGATGAAGAACTGCGAGCCACCGGTGTCCGGGCCGGAGAGCGCCATGCCGACCGCGCCGCGCGTGTATTTCTGCAGATTGATCTCATCGCGAATCGAGTAGCCGGGGCCGCCTTCCATGTCGTTGCGCGGATCGCCGCCCTGGATCACGAAGTTTGGGACGACGCGCATGAACGTCGTGTTGTCATAGACGTGATCGCGCGAGAGCTGCGCGAAGTTCCACGTCGTGATCGGCGCGTCCTGAGCCAGCAGCGCGATCTGAATCAGACCGCGCGTCATGTGAATCGTCGCGCTGTGTGGCTGGCGGGCCCATTCCGCGATCTGCGCGTAGTCGGTGCGGTCGACGGGCAGCGGCGTGTACTGCGGCCGCGGTTTCTGCAGTTTTTGCTCGATGAGATCGGCCGCGACGCGGCGGACGACCGGATCGCGATCCTGCAGCAGTCCGCGCAAGAACGTCTCGCGACCCGGATAGTCGATCTCCGCGAGTCCTCGAATTGCCGAGAGTCGCGCATCATCCTGGCGATCGCGCCGCGCACGCTCTTCGGCCGCGGTGAGCGTGGCGAGCTTGTTCGCATCGTTTGATTTTGCGTAGCGCTCGATCGCATAGCCGCGCACGATGACGTCGGCATCGTCGAGCGCCGGGCGAATCAAATCGAGAACCCCGCTCACCCGGTCATCGGGAATCGTGCTGAGAGCGTTCGCGCGCACGAACGCCTCGGGATCTTTGAGGTACGCCGGCCTCAGGCGGAACGAAACCGCAGACGCCGCCTCCATCACGCGCACTTTCGCCCAGCCGCTGAGATCCGCCGGGAGCAATTTTTCGTCATTCAGTTGTTTAGCGATCGCGCCGGCGGCCAGCTCGCGTTCCCATCGCGAACCGCTCGTCGAGATTTCGAGAAGGCGCTTACGCGCGGTCTGCACGGCGGCCGCGTAGTAGCCGAGGGCGTCGATGGATGACGCGCGCGTGCCGGGATCGGGATCTTCCGATAGCGCGATGACGTGCGAAGCGCCATCGGGATCGTTCGCCGTGGCCGGCGATTTCGCCAGAACGCGAGCGATCGCCACCACCGAGTTCGTGCGCATCCACGGATGCGGATCGGCGAGCGCTCCGACGAGCGCACGCAGCGATTCGCGGTCGCCGATGGCGCCGAGTGCGCGGGCGGCGTAGGAGCGCGTGAGAAGGTTCGCATCGCCGAGCAAAAGCTCCAGTCGCGCTCGAGCGGGAGAATACGCGCGCCGTGCGAGTGCGTAGGCGGCTTCCTGACGAATCACACTCGACGGCGAGCCGAGCGCATTCGCGGCGATCGCCATCGCTTCATCAGAGCGAAAGCGGAAAAGATAGCGGATCGCGCGAGCGCGAACGCCTTCGCGCTGATCCTCACCTGTGAATCGCGCGTACGAACCGAGCGGAAATTTCGGCGCGAGCTTCGACATCGCTTCAACCGCTTCGGCGGCTACGTCTGCGCTTTCCCGATCGCTCGCCAGTTGCAGCAGCGTGTCGGTGGCGTTGTTGTCGCCGATCTGACCGAGGGCGAAGGCGGTGGTCACGCGAACGGTGGTGTCTCGATCATTCGCCAGCGTGGCGAGATCTTCGACGCCGGCCTGACGCTCGTTTGGATCGCGCTCGCCATTGCCATTCAGATCGGCAAACGTGTGCGGCCCGATGCGGCCGAGGGCCAGGGCGATGCGGACGCGGTGAAGAGAGTTGGGATGGTGCACCCACTGCTCGACAGTCGCTGAATCGTATTCGCGACGGTCCTCCAGCCGGAGGATGCGCGCCTCTTCTTCGATGGTGAATCCGTAGGGCGATTGCGGTTCGGATGTAGGGGCCGGCACCCTCGCCGGCACAGCGGCGCAGCCGCTCATCAGGATGACAGCGACAAGTCGGCGCATGAAGTGGTCAGTTTATCCCGAGCGCGGAGGTGGCCACGACGCGATGTCATTCCGAGCGTAGCGAGGAATCGGTGTGCGGCGGGCGGCACGATTATGAGCGCAGCCGCGACGCGCCGCCCGACCACACCGATCCCTCCCCTTCCGCTTCGCTGCGCTCAGCGTCAGGGTCGGGATGACATTCCGAAGGCTGATGATACCGTTATGCCGTTGGACGGGCTGGCCATTGATGCCTCGCATCTGGCGCGCCGCTACGGCCGGCGCTGGGCGCTCGTCGACGTGTCATTTCAGTTGCCGCGCGGCCGGGTGATGCTGGTTGCCGGACGCAACGGCGCCGGCAAAACGACGTTGCTTCGGATCCTGGCGACGGCCATTCGAGCCGACAGCGGCCGCGCTTCGGTCGGCGGCCACGAGCTCACCGAGCGCGAGGAGATCCGCCGCACCACCGCCCTTCTTGCGCATCCGTCGGATACGCAGAGTGTTCTCGGGCGGGTTGGCCTCGCCGATCGCGCGAACGATGCGGTCTCCACCTTTTCCGCCGGCATGCGAAAGCGTCTGTCATTCGCGCGCGTGCTTCTGCAAAAACCCACCATCGCCTTTCTCGACGAGCCATTTGGACAGCTCGACCCGGAAGGATTCGAGTTAGTCGAGGAAGTCGTAGCGGAGTTGAAGAGCACTGGCGCAACGGTGGTGATCGCGACGCATCAGATTGATCGCATCACTCGATTTGCCGACGCGCAGCTCCGGCTCGAGAACGGCCGCGTCGCATGATCACGGCGCTGCGAAAGGAGCTGCTGCTGCAGTGGCGGACTCGTGCGCAGGCCATCGCCGTTTTCGTCTTCGGCGCAACGGCGTTGCTGCTGTTTAGTTTTGCGATCGGTCCGAGCGCCGCCCTTCGTCAATACGCCGGCGGCTTTCTGTGGCTCGGTCTCCTTCTGTCGTCGACGCTGACGCTTAGCGAGAGCTTTCATGCGGCGATGGAGAATCAGGCGCTCGAGGGCCTGCTGCTGTTGC
>QHVY01000087.1:0-563 GCA_003223695.1 Acidobacteriota bacterium | reverse complement strand
GCGGGCGAGCGCATCGACGCCAAGCAATTGATCAAGTCGACGAAGGGGCTGGAATGATCCGCACCCCTCACCCGGCCCTTCGGGCCACCCTCTCCCGATGGGAGAGGGCACTCGGCGATGACCTCACAGGCGCGCGCAAAACAGACTCTGCTCCCGCTTTTGCTCTTTCCGCTGATCGTTCCGGTACTGCTCGCCTCCGTCAAAGCGACCTCCCTCGCCATCCTTGGCGACCCGATGGACCAGGGGCGGGCGTGGGTGTTACTGCTGGGTACATTTGACGGCATATATTGGAGTTTGTGTGGGTTACTTTTTGATCGAGTGGTTGAGGATTGAAGAAATTTCAAATTTCGAATTTCAAATGAAAAATTGGGGAATGCCGCCCCTTTTTTCATTTTTCATTTGAAATTTGAAATTCGAAATTTCCAAATGGTTCCAAATCACAGGTTTCCAAGATTTCCTCTCGCGCTGATCACTCTTGGCGTGCTCTGCCTTTTAACCGGCTCGTATCTGGGTCTTTTCGTAGCGCCGCCGGAGCACTACATGGGCAACGTGCAGCGGATCAT
>QHVY01000232.1:4709-5223 GCA_003223695.1 Acidobacteriota bacterium | reverse complement strand
CCAACCCGGTGAAGAAGAATGGAAGGCCGGGCACCGCCATAGTGAAATGGCCGGAAGCGATGATGATTCCGCCGATCAACACCGCGCGGTAGTGGCCGATGAGGCGGTCGGCAATGAAGCCGCCGGGAATCCCCATCAGGTAAACCATCATGGTGTAGATGCCGTAGATCTGCGTCGCTTTCTTGTCCGGAAACCCGAGACCTGGCTGAAGGACAGATCCGGTCATGTACAGCGTCAGCAGAGCGCGCATACCGTAGTAGCTGGCCCGCTCCCACATCTCGGTGAAAAATAGCGTCGCCAATCCGCGCGGATGTCCGAACCATTCTTTCTCCGCCATGCGGGGTATTCTTGCACGCCTTGCAGCGCAACGTTCCTCTGGCTCCGCTTACGACGTTGGGGATCGGCGGCCCAGCGAAGTATTTCCTCGAGGCGCGGAGCGTGGAGGACGTTCGCGAAGCTGTCGATTGGGCTTCATCGAACAGCGAGCCGCTGCTCGTCCTTGCCGGCGGTAGCA
>QHVY01000232.1:0-4659 GCA_003223695.1 Acidobacteriota bacterium | reverse complement strand
GATCAAAGTCGCCGCTGGTGAGCCGTGGGACGAGATCGTAGCGATGGCGATTCAGAAGGGTTGGGCGGGGATCGAATGCCTTTCTGGAATCCCCGGCTCGACCGGCGCGACCCCGATTCAAAACGTTGGCGCGTATGGGCAGGACGTCAGCGAGACCGTCGTGCGCGTGGAGGTATTCGATCGCTCGACACGACAGGTCTCGTGGCTGACGAACGCGGATTGCCTTTTTGGTTATCGCACGAGTGCTTTCAAGGGGAAGGATCGCTACGTCGTCCTCTCGGTGATTTTTCAACTCCAGCCCGGCGGTGCGCCGACGGTTCGCTATCCGGAGCTCCAGAAATTCGTCGGTCACGCCAGCGACTTGCAGCAAGTTCGCGATGCAGTGATCACGATCCGGCGCAGCAAAGGAATGGTCATCGATCCGGCGGATCCTGACACGCGCAGCGACGGTTCGTTTTTCATGAATCCGATCGTGTCAGCCTTGCCAGCTGAAATGCCTCATTTCCCGGCGGGCGACAAAATCAAACTCTCCGCTGCGTGGCTGATCGAGCACGCCGGATTTCACAAGGGATTCGTGCACGGCAATGTCGGGATCTCAACGAAGCACACGCTGGCGATCCACAGCGCAGGAAGTTCTAGAGCTGGCGCGGATGATTCAGTCCGCCGTCCAACAAAAGTTCGGAGTGGAGCTGAGGCCGGAGCCGATCTTCATTGGCCTTTCGACGGTGTCTGATCAAAGACCCGCTTAATGACCGCCAGCGGCACGCTGCGCTCCAGATACTCCCAAACGGCCAGGACCTCTTCCGGATACTTCACCACTTGCCCGCCGACCGCCGTGGTGCCGTCGCGCAGCGCAAAATAGGCGCGGCTGTACCACTTCTGCGCCTCGTCGAAGTTGTCCCTGAGCCGCGCCCGCGCATGCTGGATCAGCAGCACCTGATCGGGCGAAATGTCCGGACCGGTCGGCACATGCTTCATCGTTGGCCTGGCGGACTTTTCTTCCAGCCGTTTGCGCTTGCGATTCAACGAGTCATCATCTTTTTTGAGAACTCCATGCTGCGCGAGCGTTTGAATCGCGGAAAGGAACTCGGATGCCCGTTCGTCAATGCGCAGACCGGAGCGGTAGAGTTTGCCCGACAGCTTGCTCCACACCACAAACGCATGCAGGCTGACCGACACGTCGGCACGCTTGAACCACAGCCGGCCCTTTGTCGCCAGCCGCAGCGGCTGCGCATGTTCGATCTGCACACCCTGCTCGCCCACATCGAGTAGCGTGACCGGAGCGGATCCAAAACTTCCGCTGAGTTTCTCGGTCAGGATGTAACGATCACCGCTGCGAAGATCTTCGATATCCGGTTCCACGCTCTTCCTCTACGTAAGGCAATAACTTCTCCCGCAACATGCTGGGGACGGCGATCGGCCGAAGCTGTCCCTTTTTTACCGTGACCAGCACGTACTTGCCAGTGGCCACGACCACGTCCGGCTTGTCTTTGCGGTGCACTTCAAAATTCAGATGGATCGAGCTCCGCCCGATTTTTCCAAAAAATGCGTCGACCACCAGTAGCTCGTCGAGCGTGACCGGATGATAGAAATCGCATTCCACGTGCACGCGCGGCAGCCAGATCCCCAGGTCATCGAACAGCGTGCGATACGTAAGACCGCAGTGGCGGAACAGCTCCACCTCCGCGAGTCCGAAGAATCGCAAGTACGCCTGATAGTTGATGATGCCCGCCGCGTCGATGTCTTCCCAGCGGACGTATTCCTGCACTGAGAACCGCATAGAATCCGCGACATGAAACGCGTTCTCATCTGCTTCGTATTCGCGACATCACTTTTTGCCGCAGATCAGCCCATTATCATCAAGGCTGCTCGTCTCATCGATGGCCGCGGAGGAGCGGTCGTTTCACCGGCGGTCATCGTCGTGCGCGGCAATCGCATCGAGTCGATTGGCAGCGCCATTCCCGCCGGCGCGCAGACCATCGACCTCGGCGACATGACTCTGCTCCCCGGCCTGATCGACGCACACACGCACATCCTGCTGCAGGGTGACGTCACCTCCGCTGATTACGACGAACAGCTCTTTCGTGAGTCGATGCCGTATCGCGCACTGCGCGCCAGCCGCTCCGCGAAGATCGCGCTCGAGCACGGATTCACGACCTTGCGCGACGTCGAGACCGAGGGGGCGATGTACACCGATGTCGATGTGAAGCGAGCGATCAACAACGGTGTCATTCCCGGCCCGCGACTCTTCGTGTCGACGCGCGCGATGTCCGTCAGTGGCGGATACGGCCCGAGCGGCTATTCACCCGAAATCATCTACCCGATGGGCGTGCAGATCGTCGACGGCGTCGAGGGTGGGCGGAAAGCGGTACGTGAGCAGATCTCACACGGCGCAGACTGGATCAAGGTCTACGCGGACCGCTCGTACTTTGTGGACAAGAACGGACAACTCTCCAGCATCCCGACGTTCACGCCTGAGGAGATGAAGGCAATCGTCGATGAGGCGCATCGGCTGCGGCACAAAGTCGCGGCGCACGCGATGGCTCGGCCGGGAATCGAAAACGCGCTGAACGGCGGCGTCGACTCGATCGAGCATGGCATTGCCATTCCGGACGATCTGATCGACATGATGGTTGCCAAAGGCGTGTATCTCTGTCCCACTCTGACCGTCACCGAATACGTTGCGCCGGGACGGGGCGGCGTTTGGGCCAGGATTCCGCAATTTCATCACGACTCGTTTCAGCGAGCGCTGCGCAAAGGCGTGAAGATCGCTTTCGGCACGGACGCCGGCGGCTTTCCCTGGGATGCCGTCAACGAGGCGAAGGAATTTGAATACGAGACGCAGTACGGAATGACGCCGATGCAAGCCATCCAAACCGCCACCCGCAACGCCGCCGACCTCCTCGGCATGAGCGATCAGATCGGGACGCTCGAAGCGGGCAAGTTCGCGGACATCGTGGCCGTTCCCGGCAATCCGCTTAATGACATTACCGCCATGCAGCGCGTCGGGTTCGTGATGAAAGATGGCGCGATCTACAAACGGCCGTAGCGCTTTCTGTCATTCCGACCCTGAGCGAAGCGAAGGTGAGGAAACTGGGGCCCAAGGGCGGCACGATGATCTCACCACCGGCCTCCAGATCGCTCGCTACGCTCGGGATGACAAACGCTCCTGTTAACCCCAGTGCCCCAGTCTCCGTATAAGGTGTGGTAACACACTCGGAGGTAGTCATGGAACATGACGTTTTCTGGATTCCGATCGTTGGCATGCTGACCACGTTCGGGATGATCGTCGCCATTGTCTGGCTGATCGTGCGAGCGAGGCAGCGCACCGCGCAATACCGCGCCGAAGTGCAGATGAAGATGCTCGATCGATTCGGTTCTGCGACCGAATTCGCGCAATTCCTCGAGTCGCCGGCAGGTCGAGAGTTTCTGAATGAGCCGCGGCGATCCGCGCGTGATCGAGCGATCGGCGGCATCCGCACGGGCATCATTCTGCTGTTCATCGGCTGCGGATTTGGCGTCGGTTACTGGGCCGAGCACGATCCCGGATTTTTCATTCCAGCGTTCATTCTCGTCGGATTAGGAATCGGGTTCCTGATCTCGTCGGCGGTTTCCTGGAAACTGGCGAAGCAATGGGATACGGCGCAGACGCAATAGCGCTCTCGCCGCCGTTCGCGTTGCGCGCGGCGACATTCGGGCGAACGCCGAAGAGGCCGATGGACGAGGCGAAATTCGAAGCCTTTTACCGGAAGACGGCGCGGCCGCTGTGGTCTTACATTTTTCGGATGACCGGCAACTCGGCCACAGCCGACGATCTCCTGCAGAAAACGTTTTTTCGTTTCATCCGCAGCAATCCGGCGATCGTCAATGAGGATCACCTGCGTCACTACGTCTTCAAGACAGCGACGAATCTCGTCTTCGATCATTTTCGGGAGATCAAGCGGCGGCGCGAACACGTATTCGAGGCGCCGGTCGTTTCATCAAGCCACGACGATTTGCGGCACGACATGATGCGGGCATTTGCCGAACTGAAGCCGCAGGAGCGCGCGCTGCTCTGGCTCGCGCATGTCGAAGGATCGTCTCACGAGGAAATCGCCGACGCGCTCGGCGTGAAAACAAAATCGGTCAAGGTGATGCTGTTCCGGGCGCGCAAGCGCCTGGCAGTTATTCTCACGAGATATGGATTCGCTCGAACGTGACATCGACGCCTGGATGAAGCAGCTCGCGGCAATCGATCACACGCCGCGTCTGCCGGATCCGAATTCGCTTTGGGTCAAGGCGAAACTGCTGCAATCGACGGCGGCGATGGAGCGCGCCTCGCGTCCGCTCACGCGATTTCAGATCGCCGCATACCTGATCGTCGCCGGCGGCTGGGCCGCGCTGGTGACGTGGACGTGGAGCGCGCTCCAGGCATGGATCAACAGCTTTACGCCGGCGCACATCATCATGGGCGCGGCCGGCGCGCAGACGGCGCAGTCACTCTCTCTCACCTTGCTCATGGCCCTCATCGCCCTCGGTTCAGTGACGGTCATGCTCGCGTTCCACACGATCCTGGCCGAGGAGTAGCGACTCGGAGAGCGGCGTCCTCGCCCGCAGCCGGCCGAGTTCCGTGTAGGGCACGGCTGCGCCGTGCCGAATCCCGGGAGTTCGGTCGAGCGC
>QHVY01000231.1:520-4291 GCA_003223695.1 Acidobacteriota bacterium | reverse complement strand
GCGCGCGACCATCGTCCATCCGGCAACTTTCAGCAGGCACCCGCGCGGCACGGCAATCGTCACATTCGCGCCAATCGGATGTGCTTTTGTTCGACCAAACGCCGGGACGGAATAGACGAACGTAGAGATGAACGCTGCGAAGTAGATGAAGAAGCATTCGTGTTGCGCGACGGGGGCGAAGAATTTCGCGCTCCACGTCGTGAACGGATACGGCACGACTAGCCACGTCGGCAGCAGTCCGATCGCGAAGATGATCCACGTGAAGATCCACGCCTGTCGCAGAGTGAGATCGCCGGCGGGCAGCGGACGTTTCGGCTTGTTGATGCGGTCGATCTCGAGGTCGTAAATCTGATTGAGCGTGTTGTTCGCCGCGTTCAGAAGCGCCGCGCAAGCGGATCCGAGTACGACCGTCAGAACGACTGACGATGTCACTGCGCGTGACGGATCGGGATTGTGCGCCGATCCCCAGGCGCACACCGCGCCGGAAATGATGCCCAGCAGCGGGGGTAGAAGAGTGAACGGACGCGCGAGTGAGACGTAATGCTTCAATCGTGGATCAGTCTACGGGATCAGCGATTGTCATCCCGAGCGTAGAGAGGGAACGGTGTGGGCGGGCGGCGCGCAAACCGCAGATACGTGCCACCCACCCACACCGATTCCTCGCTCCGCTCGGAATGACACCGGTCCTACTCTTTCGCATCGGGGCCAAAAACCGCCGCGGCCACATCTTCTTTTTTCACCGGCTTCACCAGATAGTGGTCGACGCCGAACTGCAGCTTCGCGTCGCTTTGATAGCGCTGACTCTTGTAGACAGCGCTAATGATCACGATCCGTGGGCGGTACTCCGGAGCCATGCTGCGGACGAAGCGGGCGATCTCGAATCCATGCATCTCGGGCAGGAGTCCGTCGAGCACCAGGACTTCGGGGCGGCGTTCCTGAACGAGCTTGATGGCTTCGAAGCCGGTAGCTGCCTCAACCGTTTCGCAACCAAGACTTTGCAGCATGTCGACGAGCATCGCTCGGGTCTTCTTCTCGTCTTCGGCGATCAACACCCGCATGGCGAAGTACGGCGTAGTGTAATGTGGCTCGGGCTCAGCCCGAGCGCGCCGGCTGAGAGCCGGCGCCACGTGCAGGCGCAATGGATGCATCCGGCATTCTGTTACACTCAGATGCACCTCGCGGGTTCGCGCCTTTCCGCCCCCAATGAGAGTGCCGCCAACGGCAGGATGTCGCGCAAACCACTCTTCGAAACGGAATCCGCCGAGGAAGACCTCGGAGCGGCGGCACCACCAAGGAATATGCAAGCAGAACGAAGAATCGCTCTGTTCATCGATTTCGAGAACATTGCGATCGGCGTCATCGACGCCAAGTACAAGAAATTCGAAGTCAGTCTTCTTCTCGAGCGCCTGCTCGAGAAGGGAAAAATCGTTGTCAAACGAGCCTATTGCGACTGGGACAAGTTCCCCGACGCCAAGCGCGAGCTCCACGAAGCGGCGATCGAGCTGATCGAGATCCCCGGCCGCTCATATTCGGGAAAGAACTCCGCCGATATCCGCATGGCCGTCGACGCGATGGACATGTCGTATTCGAAAGAGCACATCGATCTGTTCGTGATCGCCTCGGGCGACTCGGACTTCTCCCCGCTCGTTTCGAAGCTGAAGGAAAACGACAAATACGTGATCGGCGTCGGCGTGAAGAACTCGTCGAGCGATCTGCTGATCGACAACTGCGACGAGTTCATTTTTTATGAAGACCTTGTCCGCGGCACGCAGAAAGCGCCGACGGTTAACTTCAAGGACAAGAAGCAGGCGGAAGTCTTCAAGCTGCTCATCGACTCGATCAAAGCGCTCATGCGCGAGAACAAAGAGATCCTGTGGGGCTCGATGGTCAAGCAGACCATGCAGCGCAAGAAGCCGACGTTCAACGAGGAATACTACGGCTACAACACCTTCAGCGATCTGCTCGAAGATGCGCAGACAAATAATCTGATCCGCATCAAGAAAGACATCAAATCGGGCTCCTACGTCATCACCGGATTCGCGCAGCCGGCGGCGTAGGTCATCACCACATTCATCACCACAGAGAACACAGAGAGCACAGAGAGAAAATGCGTCTGTGATCTCTGTGGTCTCTGTGGTGAAGTTTAGAATCCGCGCATGAATGCGGTCGCGATGTTTCAAGACGACCTGCCGGCGTTCATCGTCGGTGTCGCGCTGTGCACGATCGCCCTCGGTCTTTTCGCATTCGCGCTTCTCGGTCGGAACATCTCCAATATCGATCTGCCGATTGCCGGCGCGTTCGCCGCGGCCTACGGAATCCGGCTCGTCCTCACCACCGCCTCGGCCGCGATGCTCCTCGACAAGCCGCCGTGGCTACCTTACGTTCGCGCCGCTCTGGAGTACATCGTGCCGATTCCGGGTGCGATCCTCTTCGAGCGCTTTTTCAGCGAGCGGCTGCGGTGGATGAACCGGCTGCCGACAATTGCGTTCATCGCCTGCGCAGTGGTGGCAATCCCGTTTGAGATCGTCACACGTCAGCCCGGCGCATTTCTGAACATCAACAACGGAATCGTCATTGGCTTCCTCGGGGTGTACCTGCTGAACATCATCATGCCCGCTCCCGGCGAATCGCAGGATTGGCGCATTCTCCGACTGGCAACGGCGATCTTCGGCGCCTTCATCATCAATGAGCATTTCAAATTTGTGCATGATCGTTTCGGTTTCACGCGCGAACCGGTCGGATTCCTCATCTTCATCGGCGCGATCGTCTTTACGCTGATCCGCCACACGGTGCGAACGCAGATGCGCGTCGCATCGGTCGATGGTGAGCTTGCCGCGGCGCGGCAGATTCAGATGTCGATCATTCCGAAGATGCCGCCGGCGATCCGCGGGCTCGATCTCGCGTCGATTTACGCTCCGGCGTCCGAGGTGGCGGGAGATTTTTTCGATTTCCTGGTCATCGACGAGCAGCGGCTGGGGATTTTCGTAGCGGACGTGAGCGGCCACGGCGTGCCGGCCGCTCTCGTCGCGTCGATGCTCAAGGTCGCGCTCGCGGGTCACGTCGAATTCACGCGCGAACCGGTCGGATTCCTCATCTTCATCGGCGCGATCGTCTTTACGCTGATCCGCCACACGGTGCGAACGCAGATGCGCGTCGCATCGGTCGATGGTGAGCTTGCCGCGGCGCGGCAGATTCAGATGTCGATCATTCCGAAGATGCCGCCGGCGATCCGCGGGCTCGATCTCGCGTCGATTTACGCTCCGGCGTCCGAGGTGGCGGGAGATTTTTTCGATTTCCTGGTCATCGACGAGCAGCGGCTGGGGATTTTCGTAGCGGACGTGAGCGGCCACGGCGTGCCGGCCGCTCTCGTCGCGTCGATGCTCAAGGTCGCGCTCGCGGGTCACGTCGAACACGCGCGCGAACCGGCTCGGCTGCTGCACGAGCTCAACGCATTCTTCTGCGGCAAACTCGAACGGCAGTTCATCACCGCGACGTACACGGTCATCGATGCCGGGAACGGCAAAGTGACCGTCGGAAGCGCAGGACATCCGCCTCCCATTCTGGTCCGGCGAGATCGCTCGATCGAGGAGCTCGCGGCCGATGGTGCGCTGATGGGACGATTCCCGACCGCGCAGTTCTCCGAGCGATCGACACCGATCGGCGACGGAGATGCCCTCGTGCTGTACACCGACGGCATCCCGGAGGCGCTCAATGCCGCCGGCGAGATGTGGGGCGACGCGCGGTTTCACGATTCGCTCGCGAACGGCGCGA
>QHVY01000231.1:0-500 GCA_003223695.1 Acidobacteriota bacterium | reverse complement strand
GAAGTGCGTGGCCACGTAACTTGTCGGTTCCGCGGCCGTATCATCCCAGCGTGACTCCTCTCCAGGTCCGCGATGTCGTGAAGCGTTTCAACGGCAGGAATGCGCTCGATGGCGTCTCACTCGAGTTGCACCAAGGCGAAGTGCTCGGCCTTCTCGGTCCGAACGGTGCCGGCAAGAGCACGCTGGTGCGGACGATCATGGGACGTGTGGCGCCGAACGCGGGCGAGGTTTTGATCTTCGGCCGCCGCGCAACTGCGGGCGACAATGCCTCGCGCGAGCAGGTCGGCGTGGTGCCTCAGGAAATCGCGCTCTATCCGCTGCTCTCTGCGCGCGAAAACCTTCTCGTCTTCGGCCGCTATTACGGCCTGCAATCCGATCTGCTGGAAAAATCGATTGACGAAGCGCTCACCTGGGCCGGCTTAACAGACCGCGCCGGCGATCAAACGAAGACGCTCTCCGGCGGGATGAAGCGGCGGCTCAACATGGCCGTGGGCGTGATC
>QHVY01000086.1 GCA_003223695.1 Acidobacteriota bacterium | reverse complement strand
CGGGCCGCAGCGAACACGGCTGATCTACGCGATCATGCTCGAGAAAATCTCGGATGGATCCGAATCGACAGTCACCGTACCGTCGAACGCGAACATCTCGTGGGTGAAGTTCTCGGATGACGGCTCGAAGCTTTCCTTCATCAACACGAAGGGCGACGACACCGAGCTGTGGATCGCAAACGTGACGACCGGCAAAGCGAAGATGGCGGCCGATCATCTCAACGCGACCACCGGCGATCCATGCGACTGGCTGCACGACAACGCCACGCTGGTCTGCAAATTCGTCCCGTTAAGCCGCGGACTTGCGCCTTCCGCGCCGCCGGTGCCGTCCGGACCGAATGTGCAGGAGAGCGACGGCAAAACCGCACAGGTCGCTACGTATGAGGACATGATCAAGACCGCGCACGACGAAGAACTCTTCGCCTACTACTTCACGAGCCAGCTCGGTGTAGTGGATGGTGTGGTGGCCGGCTCTCAGCCGGCCGCATCGCGCGATCTACAACGAAGTCACACCGTCGCCGAACGGCGAGTACCTCCTGGTCACGAAAATCAAGCGGCCGATCTCGCACCTTCTCCCGATGAATGGATTCGCTGAGGATGTCGAGATCCTCGATCGCAAAGGAGTCGTCGTCGGGAAAATCGCCGACCGGCCGAGCCGTGAAGGAGTTCCGCTCACCGGCGTTGAGACCGGACCTCGTGCGTTTCGCTGGCGCGCCGATCAGCCGGCGACGCTCGTGTGGGCAGAGGCGCTGGATGGCGGTGATCTGAAAAACAAAGTTCCGTTTCGCGACAAAGTGATGACGCTCGCGGCTCCTTTCACCACAGAGCCCACAGAGATCACAAAGACGGAATGGCGATTCAGGGATATCGCCTACACAGAAAAGGGCATCGCGCTCCTGAGCGAATTCGATCGGCCGTCGCGTCACATCCGCACCTGGGTCCTCGATGGCGGCGAGCCGCGGAAGCTTTGGGATCGAAAGCAGGATGCGGCGTACGAGAATCCGGGAACGCCCGTCACACGCCGCAGCGGCGGTGCAATCGTACAAATTAATGACTATATTTATTTAATCGGCGAGGGCGCGTCGAAGGAAGGTGATCGTCCGTTTCTCGATCGATTGAGTCTGAAGACGCTGGCGAGCGAGCGTCTCTTTCACAGCGCGTCTGATGCGTACGAGTTGCCGATCGCGCCGCTGACAGACGATGCGACGCAAGTCCTGATGCGTCGCGAGACGCCGAAGGACACCCCAAATTACTGGGTCGGTTCGCGTCAAATCACAGCATTCGAGGATCCCCAGCCGCAGTTGCGCGGCGTGACGCACCAATATGTCACGTACAAACGCAACGACGGCGTGACGCTCGGGGCAACGCTCTATCTGCCGGCCGCATACAAGCAAGGTGAGAAGCTGCCGGTCATCCTCTGGGCGTATCCACGCGAGTTCGGCGATGCAGACGCGGCGAGTCAGGTCTCTGGCTCGCCGAACAAGTTCACGATCGTCAGCGGCTACTCGCACATGTTCCTGCTGCTGTCCGGATACGCGATCTTCGACAATCCGACGATGCCGATCATCGGCGCGGGCGAGGCTGCCAACGATCATTATGTCGAGCAGCTCGTCGCCAGCGCCGAAGCGGCGATCGACAAGGTGGTGGAGATGGGCGTCGGCGATCGCGATCGCATCGGCGTCGGCGGTCATAGTTACGGCGCGTTCATGACGGCGAATCTGCTCGCGCATTCGCGGCTCTTCCGCGCCGGGTTCGCGGAGAGCGGCGCGTACAACCGCACGCTGACGCCGTTCGGTTTTCAGAGCGAGCGGCGCACGTTCTGGGAAGTGCCGCAGGTGTACGAGACCATGTCGCCGTTCTTTTTTGCCGACAAGATCAAGGATCCGATTTTCTTGATGCATGGCGAAGCGGACGACAACTCGGGCACGTTTCCGATTCAGTCCGAGCGCTTCTACATGGCGCTCAAGGGCCACGGCGCGACTGTGCGCTACGTGACGCTGCCCGACGAGGCTCACGGCTACGCGGCGCGCGAGACGCTGCTTGACGTGCTGGCCGAGCGCATCAACTGGTTCGACAAGTACGTGAAGAATGCGCCGGCTCGACGGGTTTCAGCAGGTGATGATCGAAGCCGGCGTCGCGCGCGAGGGCGCGATCTTCCGCCTGGCCGTAGCCAGTGATCGCCACAATCACCGCGCCGGAACAGCAGGGCAGCTCGCGCAACTTTCGAGCGACTGCGTAGCCGTCGAGGCCGGGGAGTCCGATGTCCAGCAGCACTACATTCGGCAGGAACTGTTCCGCCTCGCGCAGCGCCTCCACTCCGTCCGCAGCCGAGCGCACGTCATGGCCACCCTCCTCGACGAGCAAGGTGAGCGCCTCGCGCGCGTCGTCGTTGTCCTCGACGACGAGAACGCGACGTGCACTGACGGTCGAAGCTTCGGGTTGGCCAGTCATCGGTTCGGTCGCCACTGGAGCCTCCGCCACCGGCACCCGGACGGTAAATTCGCTTCCTCGGCCACCCCCCTCGCTCGAAGCCTCGATGGTGCCGCCGTGCAACTCGACGAGCCTGCGCACCAGAGTCAGGCCGAGTCCGAGTCCGCCGCGCGGCCGGTCGAGTGGCGGCGGCCCTTGCACGAACAGATCGAATGCATGCGCCAACACCTCGGGCGACATTCCCTCTCCCGAATCGCGCACTTTGAGGATCAGCCAGCCATCGTTTTGATCGGCAACGATGGCGATCCTCCCACCGGGCGGTGTGAACTTCACCGCGTTGTGCACAAGGTTGGCGATGACCTGCCTGAAGCGCGTGGGATCGACGTCCAGCCACACAGCGCGCTCCGGAATGTTGATGGTGAGCTCCTGGCGCTGCTGGGTGACCAAGTGCCTCCAGGTCTCCACCGCCGGTCCGATGATGTCGTGAAGAGCGACACGGCGCTTCTCCAGTTTCACGCTCCCGCGAGTGATTCGGGAGACGTCGAGAAGATCGTCGACCAGGTGCGTCAGATGCTCCGACTGCCGACGGATGATGTCGCGCGCACGTTCGGCGGTCCTCGCATCGCGGCCCAGCAGCTCGACTGAATGCACCACCGGAGCGAGCGGATTGCGCAGCTCGTGTCCGAGCATCGCCAGAAATTCGTCCTTGCGCTGATCGGCTTCCGCCAACTGCGTCGCACGCAAGCGCAGCTCCTGCTTTGTCCTTCGATCCTCCGCGGCCACCGCTCCGAGCAGAAGTCCGGTGGTGCCGGCGACCGCCATGAAAATCTGCAGCGGAACCAGTCCCTGCTCCGGTCCTGCGCCGGCGAACGGTCCGGTCCCTAAATGAGTCGCCAGCACCGCGATGACGTCTGCGGCCGCCGTCGCAGTTGCGCTGCCTACCGGTCCAAAACGGAGCGCGGCCCAGATCAGAAACGGGAAGACGACATACTCGGTCTCCGGCAAACGCGGAAGGCCGATGAAGCTAATCGCGCTGACCACCAGCAACGCCGCCAGCAGAACGAATCCTTCGGACACATCGCGGCGACGCAGGGGCGAGCGGCTTGCCCACACGAGCAGCAACGGCGTGACGATCAATGCACCAAGTGCGTCGCCGAGCCACCAGACCGACCAGAGCGAGGGAAGAGCGGCCGCCTGCTGCACGCCTCCCGCGCCGAGTGAGCTGACTCCGATGGTTGCGCTGACCACAGGGCTGACGACGACTGCGACCAGCAGCGCCATCACGTCGCGGACGCGCGCGAGCTGGCTGTCGAAGCCGAGGCGTTGTAACAACGTCGCTCCGACCACGGCTTCGAGCGTGTTTCCGATCGCGATTCCCCCCGCCACCCACAGCGGCTCGTGCGCGGTGGCATTGGCGAGAAACGCGCCGATCAGAATTCCGGGAATGCTTTGGCGTCCGAGAAGGAGCACAGCAGCGATCGCGAAACCGGTGGGAGGCCAGACCGCCGTGACCTGGGCGGCGCGAAATGCCAGCGCCAGTCCGAGCTTGGCGCAGCCGATGTAGATCAGCGCGACCGCAACGAGCATGAGCCAGCGCTTCACGGTCAGATCAGTCTACGCCGGGCGAGGACGGCAACGTACGATAGTGAGATGCGTCACGATGCGCTCCTTTTTCGCTGCGCGTATCCGCGTTCGCCGCGGGAGTTGCGCGACGCCGAAGCCGCGCTAGAGAAAATCCGGATGCGGGAAGAGTTTCCCGATAGCGTTTTCTCATGGGAAATCGCTCGTTGGCTCACGCAGCGATTCCCGGGAACCGCGGCCATCGACTGGGATGATCCGCGGCCTGATGACGATCGGCTGGCGGCAGTTCTCACGCCGCTGATCCCCGAACTGCGCGAGCGAATTGTCGACGCGAATGTCCCGTATCTCGACTACGCGAAGGCGAAGAGCCTGGAGTGGTATGTCGAGAATCTCCCGCCTGTGACGTACGATCTCCTCGGCGTGTGGGTCCTGTGGAAGGTCCCAGCCGAATTCTCACAAACGTGGATGCGCCGCGCGCCGCGTGAGTTTTTCTTCGACAAGACAATCATCCCGCGACGCGATGTGTCCATCGTGCGCGAGCTCAGCTCGCCGCCCCTTCCGATTCAAAGACTTTCTGCCAACGAAGGAGAGGCGGCGTTGGACATCGCGCGCTCCGCACTGGCCACGCGCTATCGAGAGCTGTACATCGCCACATTCGGCGATCCGTCGACGGTCATCTCTGCCGAAGCGGGCCGCGGGCTGGAGATTGTTCTCTTCAGCGTGCGTTCCGACAAGCGCCTTCCGGTTCGGGATGGATACGCTCCGTTCTTTTTTCGCAACGGAGTGCCGGTCGGATACGGCGACGCCTTCGTCCTCGGCGAGCGAATCGAAGTCAGCTTCAACATCTTTCCCGCGTTTCGCGAGGGGGAATCGGCATGGTGCTTCGCGCGGCTGCTGAAGCTCTATCGGCAGCTTTTCGGATCGACCGTTTTCACTATCGATCCTTATCAAATCGGATTGGGCAACGACGAAGCGATCGACAGCGGCGCATTCTGGTTTTACCGCAAGCTCGGATTTCATCCGACTGATCCGAAGATCGAGCGCCTGGCCCGCGCCGAGGAGAAGCGGAAGCGCCGCAGCTCTGCGGCGACACTTCGAAAATTGGCGATGAGCGCCATGATTTTGGAGGTTGCGCGGCAGTAGAATCGCCTCCTCGATGACATTTCGGGACCGGACGTCGCGCAGCGATGTCGTGCGCTTTTTGCGATCGGTCACGCCTTATCTGCGGGCGCGTCCGGTGCAGACTCTGCTCGTCGTCTGCTCCGTTATCCCGACGATCGCCTTCACCACGGTGCAGCCGCTCCTGCTGAAAGCCCTCGTCGACGACGCCATCCTGCCGAGGAACAACCGAGCGGCGATACTGCTGGTGGCGGCGCTGGCGGTTCTTCTCATCGTCGACGCCGCCGGCGAGCTCGCGAATCGCGTTCTGGTGAGCCGCCTGACGATCAGCATCACCAACGAGATCAGGCTCCGGCTCTTCGAGCATGGGCATCAGCTGTCGATCTCTCATTTCTCTTCCGACGTCGACGCGGTCGAGCGAGTTCTAGGCATCGAGCTTCGCTCCGCGCTGATCTACGGCATGACCATTCTCGTCGGCGCCATCGTGCTGATCAGCGTGCAGTGGCGCCTCGCTCTCGTCGCACTCGCGCTCATTCCGCTCGTCTACGTCTCTCAAAAAGTCTTTGGATTGAGCGATGACCGAGCCACACGCCAGCGTCAGGATGAGATGGCCCACGTCATGGCCACGGCACAGGAAAATATCGCGGCGCAGCCCGTGGTGCGCGCGTTTGGACTGCACGCGATCCTGGCCGGTCGCTTTCGCGCGGAACTGGCCAACCTCGCGCGCACGACGGTCCGCGTCGGCTGGCTCGCCGGCTTGCAGGGTGTGTCGATCAACGCAAGCGGCGCGCTGCTGATGATCACATCGATCGGCATCGGAACGATCCTCGCGCTGCGCGGGCAGCTTTCCGTCGGCGCTCTCTTCGCCTTTTTCGAGCTGCTGTGGTGGATGGTATCGGCGCTGCAGCAGCTCTCCGACGTCATCCTCCCGTTTCAATACGCGGCGGGCGGAATGCAGCGCATCGAGGAAGTCCTGCGTGTGCGGCCGGCGGTGATCGACGACGCGGAAGCGGTCGCAGCCCCACCGCTGCGCGGCGCGATCCGATTCGATCACGTGAGCTTCCGCTATGACGCAATCTCGAGGCCGCAGCTCGACGACGTATCCATCACCATCCCGGCTGGAAAGCGAGTGGCCGTCGTCGGTGCGAGCGGATGCGGCAAGAGCACTCTTCTCGGCCTCCTGATGCGCTTCCACGATCCGACCGGAGGTGCGGTGCTCATCGATGGACTGGATCTGCGCGCTGTGCAGCAATCGTCGTGGCGCGGTCAGATCGGAACGGTCTTTCAGGAAAGCTTTCTCTTCAACACGACGATTCGGGAGAACATCCGGCTTGGAAATCCGGACGCGGATGGCCGGACGATTGAACGGGCGGGGCGCGCCGCCGAGATTGACGACTTCGTTGACGATCTGACCAATGGCTATGACACCGATGTCGGCGAGCGCGGAGACAGGCTGTCGGGAGGCCAGAAGCAGCGCGTGGCCATCGCGCGAGCGATCGTGCGCGATCCGCCGATTCTGGTCCTCGATGAGGCCACATCGGCCCTCGATCCGCAGACCGAGGCAGCGATCAATGCCACGGTGGCAAGATTGTCGGCAGGTCGAACGGTGATCGCGGTGACGCACAGACTCTCGGCGATCACCGGTGCCGATCAGATCATCGTGCTCGATCGAGGACGCGTGGTCGAGCAAGGCACGCACGCGGAGCTTCTGGCGAACGGCGGCAGGTATGCGCGAGCGTTCCATCGACAAAGTGGATTCGCAATCAGCGGCGACGGACGGCGGGCGGAGATCGAATCCGAGCGGCTGCGCGAGATTCCGTTCTTCGCAAAACTCGACGACGCGACCCTGAACGCGCTAGCGAATCGCTTCATCACCGAACGTCATGCCGCCGGCGAAACGATCTTTCGCGAAGGCGACGAGGGCGACAAGCTGCGCATCATCGTGCGCGGAACCGTGGAGATTCTCAAAGCCAGCGCGGATGGATCGGAACAGCAGGTCGCCGTTCTGCAGGACGGCGACTTCTTCGGAGAGATCGCTCTGCTCGCGGATGTGCCGCGCACGGCTACGGCGAAGACGCGGCAGTCGAGTGTGCTCCTGGCCCTCGATCGCGAGCAGTTCGACAACCTGATGCTCGCCGAGCCGGCGCTTCGGGAGAAGTTCGAAGGCATCGCCGCGATGCGACGCCAGCAGTTGCTGATGTTCCACTAGCTCACTCGAGCGACTGCTTCACGGTGTCGCAGGGCCTGCCTCATATACCATATTTGGTATAATACTGACCCCGTGAACCTGATTCGATTCTCACGTCTCCGCGCGGGGCTGACACAGCAAGAGCTGGCGAAACGCGCGGGCATATCGCAGCCCGCGTTAGCACGCATCGAGTCCGGCCGCGTCGTTCCGCGGCTCGACACCGCCGAGCGAATCCTTCGCGCATGCGGCATGACACTCGAAGCCATCCCTCGCGGCGGACAGGGCGTTGATCGCACGACGATTCGACGCCTTCTCAAGCTGTCGCCACGAAAGCGTCTTGCCCTGGCTGCAAAAGAGGCGCGGAATCTCGGCAAGCTGCAATGAACGCATTCGATCCGCTGCAGATACTTCAGGTCCTCGACAAACATAAAGTCCGGTTCGTGGTCATCGGTGGAATCGCCGGTCGCCTGTGGGGATCGACAACGGTCACGAACGATCTCGACATCTGCTACGCGCGCGATCGCCAGAACCTCGAAGCGCTCGCCACCGCGCTTCGGGAGCTGAAAGTGAAACTCCGTGGCGCGGACCGTGATCTGCAGTTCATTGCCGATGCGCGAACGTTGAAGATGGGCGATTGCTTCACATTTACTACGATCGCCGGAAATCTTGAGTGCCTCGGGACACCGGTCGGTTCCGGCGGCTATGAAGCGCTCGCTCGCACAGCGACCAGGATGGATGTTGGAGGCGTGACGATCCTTGTCGCTTCGATTGAAGACCTGATCCAGATGAAGCGCGCGGCCGGACGACCGAAAGACCTCATCGAGGTTGAAGTGCTTGCCGCCGTTCGCGAAGAGCTGGAAGGCAGATAAATCCCTCTCCAAGAGTTACACAATCCTGCCGATCGCCTCCCGCCAGCGGTCGATGAGCCCCGCAGGCCGGCTCTGTGGTTCGAACACGCGATCGGCTTTCCAGTGGCTGTCGATGTCTTTGTAGAAACCGGTCGCCAGGCCGGCGAGATAGGCGGCGCCGAGGGCGGTGGTTTCGGAGATGGCCGAGCGAATCACGCGCACTCCAGCTACGTCCGCCTGAATCTGCATCAATAGATTATTGCGGGACGCGGCGCCGTCGACTCGCAACTCGGTCAGTTCCAGTCCCGAGTCGGCGCGCATCGCATCGAGCACATCGGCGGTCTGCAAGGCGATGGCCTCCAGCGCCGCGCGAGCGATATGCGCTGCGGTGGTTCCCCGCGTGAGGCCTAACAGCGCGCCGCGGACGTGCGGATCCCAATGCGGTGCGCCGAGCCCGGTGAAAGCTGGGATAAACGTGACTCCTCCACTGTCAGGTACCGATGAGGCAAGCGCTTCGACGTCGGCTGCGATGCGGATGATTCCCAGGCAATCGCGAAGCCATTGGATCGCGGCGCCGGCGATGAAGACGCTGCCTTCGAGCGCGAAGGCGTCGACCGCCTTCGTCGTTAACAACCCGCGTTGAGAGACGGCCGCGCGATTGCCGGTGTTCATGACGATGAAGCATCCGGTGCCGTACGTGTTCTTCGCCATACCCGGATTGACGCACCGCTGACCGAACAGCGCGGCCTGCTGATCGCCGGCAATTCCGGCGATCGGAATCCCCTGCGCAGTCTCCCCCACCACTTCGCTCGACGACACGACCCGCGGCAGAATGTCGCGCGGGATTTTCAGGATTCCCAGCAGATCATCGTCCCATTCGCCGGTGTGGATGTTGAAGAGCAGCGTGCGTGACGCATTCGTCGCATCCGTGACGTGCACGCGGCCGCCGGTCAGATTCCAGATCAGCCACGTGTCGACAGTCCCGAATGCGAGATCCTTTCTGCCAACGTGATCGAGAAGCCAGCGGATCTTCGTCCCTGAAAAATATGGATCGAGAACGAGTCCGGTGCGTTCGCGGAAGAGCGGCTCGTATTCGCGCAGCTCGTCGCATATCGCCGCAGTCCGCCGGTCCTGCCAGACGATCGCGTTCGCGATCGGCTCTCCTGTTTTGCGATCCCAAAGAATCGTCGTCTCGCGCTGATTGGTGACGCCGATCGCGGCGATGTCGAAATTCCTGCTTGCCTTGGCCGCGACCTCGAGCTGCGAAGCGGCGATCTCACGCGGATCGTGCTCGACCCAGCCGGGCTGCGGATAAATCTGATGGAATTCTTTCTGCGCGACGGCGGCGATCGATCCGCTCGCGTCGAAGACGATCGCACGCGAGCTGGTGGTTCCCTGGTCCAGGGCCAGGATGGCCTTCACGGCCGCGATATTAGAGCTTATGAAGTTGTGGCACAGAAAAGGCGGCGGCAACAAGTGTGAGGACCGGCTTTAGCCGGTCATGGCCGACTGAAGTCGGCCAACACACCACTCCTAAGGCCGCCTCGCTGCCATCACGATTCGCGGCGAGTCCTCCTCGAACGGACGCTCGTCGAAATCGCCCCAGAGCGCCTCGATCTCGAGCGGAAGGCGATCGACCTCTTCACGCGTCCACGAACGCACGAGAGCCGTCGCCTGCGTCTGGCCGTAGCGATACGTCACCCGCCAGAGCGACTCCGGGCCCACCGGTTCCCATCGCTCCTCGACCTTGGGGCCTGACACAACAGTGCGCTCTCGCCGCGGGCGATACAATCCCTCGAGGACGACTCTTCCGTCCGCCGCGAGATGTCTCCGGATCACTTCGATTGCTCTCCTTCGATCGTCCGTCGAAGTCAGATGAGCCATTGGATCGTCGGCCAGCGCCACGAGATCGAATTGCGAACGGAGCGCGAGTGTTCGCAGGTCCGCCGCGACAAGCTTCGCCTTCGGAGCTTTTCGCGCGGCACGATCGAGCATCTCCACCAGGACGTCCACCGCGATCACCGGCGCCGCGGTCGTCAAAATCTTTGTCACGCGACCCGTTCCGCATCCGAGCTCCAGAATGCTCGCACCGCTCGAGCGCCTGGCCATCGATTCCCAGAACACAAGATCTCCGCGCTCCTCGAGCGACTGGTCGTAGTACGGAAGTACCGTCCGGTAATACTTACGCAGAGGACCGATGTCGTTCATGATCCCCAGGCGTAACGTTCGATGGCCTCTCTGATCTTTCTCACGAGCGCGCCACAGACGGTCGAGGAGGGAAGCGGAACGTGGGTCGGCATCTCGATGCTGCGCGCGGCGATCGAGGCGCTCGGCCACCAGGTCACGCTCGTCGCTCCTCCAGGTTCTTCACACATCGGATTCAACCTTCACGCTCGCTCGATTGTGCGCCGGATGAACGCCGACGCGGTCATTGGCTTCGATCTGGACGGCGTCTTCGTTGAACGGCGTCACGTCGCCGCGATCAAGGGTGTGCTCGCCGACGAAGCCCAATACGAGCGCGGCATCAGCAGGCTCGCCCTCTCAATGCAGGCGTGGCTGGAAGGGATGCATGTCCGCCGCGCCGAGCGCGTCATCGCCACCAGCGGCTACTCGGCCGAGCGAATCGCGAAATTCTACGGCGTCGATCGCCAGAAGATCCGCGTCGTCCCGGAGCTGATCGACCTCGGCGTGTGGGAGCGCGCACTGCGAGCTGCTCCAATCGAGCCGGGGCCGCCGCGTGTCCTCTGCGTCGCGCATCTCTACCGTCGCAAATGTGTCGACGTGCTCCTCCGCGCCTTCGCGCAGGTCGGCGGCGATGCCGTCTTGCGGATCGCGGGAGTGGGACCGGAAAAATCGAGGCTCGAGCGTCTCGCTCGCCGACTGGCTATCGCCGAACGTGTCGATTTTCTCGGTCATCTTCCCTTCACACGGCTCGTCGCGGAATACCGCAACGCGACGCTCTTCGCGCTGCCGTCGGTGCAGGAGGGATTTGGAATCGTCTTCATCGAAGCGATGGCCTCGTCGCTTCCGATCGTCGCAGCGCGCGCGGCAGCCGTCCCCGAGGTCGTCGTCGACGAATCGACCGGAATCTTAGTGCCGCCCAGAGACGACACTGCACTGGCCACGGCCCTGACGAAGCTTCTCGACGACGCATCAATACGCCGCGCCATGGGATCCGCCGGCCGCGAGCATGTTCGCCAGTTCGACGCGCCGGTGGTGGCGCAAAAGTTTTTGGAGGCGGTGGGGGCTGATGCCAAACACTTGTAGGGCACGGCTGCGCCGTGCCGAACTCCTACTCGATCCCGGAATTCGGCAGGCCGCAGGCCTGCCCTACAGCGTCCGTACTCGTGTTAGAACCGCACTTCCTGGCTCGCCGCGTGGTCGTTGCATGTGGTGCAGCGCCAGCCTCGAGGAGTTCTTGTGAAGGTACCCTTGTCTTCGTCTCGAAAGAGCATGGTTGTCTCATGGCACCAGTCGCATCGCACCATGTGCGGATTTCCGAGCGTCGGGTTTTCTCGAAGGAACTCCGCCACTGCTTCCTTTTCGTTTTTGGCGAGATCATCACTGCGGAGCACTCTCCCCGCGGTGTCTCGAATCATCTGTCTATCCATTTGCTCTAACACCGATGATTACGATCAATCGACATGACATGTTCTCGTCTCCTGTTTGTTTACGCCGCGACGTCGTCGCGCCAGTAGTGCATTCCCGTGCCGCTCACTTTCGCGCTGTGCACACACTCATGGCCGATGGCGTGCTGGCATCGCAGGTTTCTGTACTTGCGCGGGCGCGAGCTGCACCGATTCGATTCCGACGCGTTCGGTTCGGGTTGATGCCCCGGCATGTCTTTGAGTTTCACGAGCGCCTGGCCGCAGCCGAAACAATTCGATCGCTCAGATTCATCGTTGGAGGACATGGTGGTCATCTTTTCCTGCGCCCGAGATGTCTACGCATAGAAACGAAGAGCTGACTGAGGTATCGAATCACCACGTCCTCCTTCGGGACACTTCCGGCGGCGAAAAGCCAGACGGCGTCAACGACGCCGGATCACCGAAGCGATGCGCCGGAAGCAAGCCCGCCCAATCGCGGGCTGAGGAAGCATCGAGAACGAACTGGAAGCTCTGGCCGTGCGCCCGAAGACGCAGAATGTTCTTGCCCGTCCCCTGCTCACTGTCATATTCGACTTCGTCGAGCCTGGCGATCTCCAGCTTCGCCTGCAGGTAGTTGCTCTCGTAGAAGATCTGCGACCTTTCGAGAGTGAGTGCAACAGGAATGTGATTCCCGCCGTCGACCAGCTCGGCCATCGAGGAGATTCTGGCGGTCGTTTTTCGACGCCGGATCAACTCGGCGAAGCCATCTCGGGAACGCGCGACGCGAAATCCCCAGACCAGCACCGCGACGGAGAGCAATCCGACAACGATGAACACCGTGGTGACCACTGACATGGAAGCCTCCATTCGGCAAAGAAAAAGAGCGGCTCGTGCCGCCCTTTCCTGATTCTTTGAAACTTAGGCTGCCACGTACTTGTGGCTGGTCGAGTTGGAGACCTCGTAGGTGCGAACTTCCGGTGAGCCGGTGATGAACGGCTCGAAAAGCTTGACCACCTGAGGATCGGTGTCCTTGGTGTATGCGTCGAGCTGCGCTTTGTTGTTCCACAGCGAGATCGCCGTGGTCTCGTCGTTGTTGCGGGACATGGTGATCTGATCCTGGAAGCCGTTGGCTTTCCGCAGGATGGGAAGGATTTCCTTCTCGAACTTCGTAGCGAGTTCTTTGACCTGATTGGGCTTGACGTGGAGAGTTACATTGCGAGCAAACATTTGAAGCTCCTTTTCTGGAGTCCAAGAGAGGCTGAGAAGTCTGGATACTGCCTTGGTTTCAGGATCATGACTTGTAATCAATTTCTTGACGACAGGCGCATCCTAATGTGCTTTACTGAATTAGTCAAGCTGAACGAAGATTCAACAATGTATAATCTATTTTGGTTAAGCAATGGACTTCGCCTTCATCGTTCGACAGCGGTTGGAAGAGCTCGGCTTCGGCCAGCGAGACCTGGCCAATGCGGCCGAGGTGACCGAGTCGTACATCTCGCAACTCCTGGGGCGGAAGAAGCTCCCGCCCCTCCCCAATCGCACCGATCTGTACGAGAAGATGAGCCGCAAGCTCGGTTTGCCGCGTGAGGAATTGGCGCGCCTGGCCGCGCTCGAACATCATGAGGCGCTCGATCAAAAGTGGCAGAAGGCCCCTGCTGCGCGTTTCGGACCGATGCGCGATCTCATCCTGCGGAAATGCCGCCCCGCACGAGTGCGCCAGATGCGAGCGATCTTCGAGAAGCAGCCCTTCGGCGAGCTCGAACAAATGATCACCCGGACTCTCATCGACGTCGTGCGCGACGAGGCTCGCGCGCATGCCCGCGACGAAACGTGGTTACGTACCATCGCCAGAAGGGGACGCGACACCTATCGCGAAATGCGCGTGCGCATGATGGACCTGCTGGACAGCGATCCGCGGGCCTCCATCGGGGACTTCTCCCTGTTTCTCGATCCGCTCATTGATTGGTGGGACTACGATCTCGATGACTTCACGCTGGAAGTGGAATTGGCGACCGGCACGATTCGAAGATTCGGATTCCGCGAGGAGACGGCCAAAGCGTCTAACGCTGAGGAGACGGGCCTGCGAAAGTTCCTGCGCGACCCAACGCTCAGCTCCGGCGCCACAGCGGAGGAGATCGAGGTGCTTCGGCGCATCAAATTCTCGTCAGCCGGAAGGCCCACCGCTCTCTTCTACTATCGGATGTTGCAGAGTCTTCGCGATCCGCTGCATTTCCGGCCGGCGCGGCGACGTTAGGCCGATCGACGAGACTCATGAGTCACTGCCTAGATTGAGCCAGCTTCGACGCTCGCCGCGCGATTCGAAGGAATCGAAGTCGATGGTCAACGCCGTCGCCAGAATCACCGCGCGCTGCGCAAGCGGCCAGTCGTGATTCATGAAATCGATCTTGAATCTCTGCGCTTCAGTGAACATTTCCTGAGTCATGCCGGCCCACTTTTTGGCGATCTCCGCTCGCTGCTGCCCGCTGCGATCGAAAATCTGAAACGTCCACGGATGGAGCAGCGGACTGGTGATTGTGGCAAACGTCTGGCCCGAAGCGTCGAGAAGGTCGTAGCGCTTGCGGATCATCGAGAATCGTCTCCTTGCCGATCCGACCCGCTCGCCATGCGCGCCCTCAACCGTCATCTCGGAAAACAGCCAGAAGAATGGCCGGCGAAGCGTCAGAGCGAGCTGCTGACTCGGATACGCGAATGCGGCAAACTGAATCGACAGCCAGCCAGAGAGAAAGGTGCGACCGAGTGTCGACAGCGCGTCTGTTCCCTGCTGCGCGACGGAGCCTCGCTGACGGCCGACCGAATCGACGATGTCGAACTCGCGCGCGACCGCCCATCCGGTGAGCATCGCTAGAGTCCCGCGGGGATTCTCGTTCAAGCGAAGGACATTCGTGTCATGAAGCAGAGCCTCCAGCGGCGACGGCAGCCCCTCGCTGAGATCCAGCGCGGCCTCGTGTCGTTTCCATTTGCTGAAGGTGATGCCGCACTGCTCGCATTCGACAGTCGAGGGCTGCTCATGGCCGCACTGAGGACATTTCACGTTCCGGACGATGTTAGTCGAACGTCAGTACGCGTGCTGGCATCGTCATCAGGATGACGGTACCCTCAATGCCGCGTCGTCGTCGGATTCGTCACTTTGAGATTCGGATCGGGCGCCAGCGTTGACGGCGGCTCCTTCACGACGACGCCGAGGTCTTTGAGGGCGCGCTGCGCTTCGCGGCCGACGAGCGGATAGAGACAGCGGTTGTCCCAGATTTTCTTGTAGAGCTCCACCGAATTCATCCTCTTCGCCTCGGAAAGCTCGCGCAGCACCGCGTTATCGCGTGCGCTCAGCTCGTCGCTCACCATCTGCTCGATCGTTTTTGGGCGCGTGTTGTCAACTTCGCGCACGACGCGACCGTCGCTATTGGTGATCAGCGCCATCGGCAGCTTTCCAGTCGCGCCTAGCTTGGCGATCGTCACAGCATCGTCGGGTGCGACGATCTCCAGGGCGACGCATCGCGCGCTGTCATCGAGCAGAACCTGAGACGTGCGCAGCGGAGAATGCTCAGTCTCCGCGAGCGTCGCCGGTAGCCAGTAGACGACGAGCGGTCCTTTGACGAGTTCCGTTCCTTTGGGCAGGAACTTCCACGGCACGAAGAGCTCCTCGGGGTTGCCGGTACCGGGACGCCCTCGCCCGCCGCGCGACTGGCCGAGGAGCGTCGAAGCGAGCAGGAGCAGAACGAAGCAGACGAGGATCCGCCGCAGCATCATCAGCATTGGACGATACGAATGGACGAACGTTCCGTTGATTATGCGGCACCGCCTATACTCGGGCGATGTTTGAAGCCTTTCCGGGATACGAGCTCGTTCGCGACGGCCTTCGCGATCTCCATGAAAGTCGGGAGACAGTCGCTGCTCTTCTGGTGCTCGTCGGCGCCCCCCGACTTCGGCAAATTGGACTTGAGGTTCCTCCGTCAGGTATCGGCAATCCGGAGCACCGACTGTACGAGCTTCTCACGAATGATGATCCCGACTCTGCCCATTCGCGGTACAACGCGTTGATCCGAGAACTTGTAAGCTTCGAGCGCGCCGCAGAATGCGCCGCCTAGTCGATGCGTCGCGGCTTCGCCGTCTCATGTATGACCTGGGAACCAAAGCTCGTTCCGAGGGACGTTTATTTGACCGGCGCCCGGAGATTTCATTCCCGAGCTGCCCGGATGGCGCGATCGCGATCCGAGGATGTGGTTTTTGCGCTCATTTCTGATGTGTGAATCACCACAGAGAACACGGAGAGCACGGAGATTTCTCTGTGTACTCCGTGCTCTCTGTGGTGAAGTCTTCGAGCCGCATTTCAAAATCGTAGAGCGTCTCTTGCCTCGCGCCTCTCGGATTCAGTAGTGTTTGAGATTCTATGAAAAAGATTGCACTCGCGTTCCTCATTGCGACGACCGCGATCGCGGCGGACATCAACGACACTTTCAAAGCGCTGAAGTTTCGGGAGATCGGGCCGGCGGTGATGGGAGGGCGCATTGACGACTTCGCCGTCGACGAGCGCAACACCAACATCATCACCTGGGAGCCGCTATTCGATGACCAACCGGTCTCCACGATCGGCGACATCGCCATCGCGCCATCGGATCCATCGATCGTCTGGGTCGGCAGCGGCGAAGCGAACAATCGCCAGAGCTCTTCGTGGGGCAACGGCATTTACAAATCGACCGACGGCGGCCACACGTGGCAACACATGGGATTGGACAAGACGATGCACATCGGACGCGTCGTGGTCAGTCCGATCGATCCGAATGTCGTGTACGTTGCTGCCG
Organism: Acidobacteriota bacterium; assembly: GCA_003223695.1. Taxonomy (GTDB): domain Bacteria; phylum Acidobacteriota; class Thermoanaerobaculia; order Gp7-AA8; family Gp7-AA8; genus Gp7-AA10. The sequence continues at coordinate 3,327 of QHVY01000086.1, read as the reverse complement.
AAGGAAACCTCTGGGGTCCGTCGAAAGATCGCGGCGTCTATAAAACATCAGACGGCGGCCGAACGTGGACAAACGTTCTCTTCGTCAACGACGATACCGGCGTCAGCGACATCGCCATGGACCCGGCGAGCTCCGGCACGCTCATCGCCGCGGCGTATCAGCGGCGCCGCACGGTTTTCGGCTTCAGCGGCAGCGGTCCCGGCAGCGGTTTGTACAAGACGACCGACGGCGGGGCGACGTGGAAGAAATTGGAAAAAGGTCTGCCTTGGGATGCGAAAGTGGAAAAAGCAGACACGGATGAGCAAGCAGTGAAGGAGATCGGCCGTATCGGCGTCGACTTCTATCGCCGCAACAGCAACGTGGTCTACGCGCTGATCGAGCACGCGCAGGGCGGCGTCTTTCGCAGCGAAGACAAAGGAGAAACGTGGACGAAGATGTCGGAAACCGATCCGCGCGGCTCGTATTACAGCCAGGTGCGCGTCGATCCGAACAACGATCAACGAATCTGGGTCTGCGGAGCGCAGATGTATGTCTCTGATGACGGCGGCCGAACGTTCAAGACGAACGTCATTCAGCGCATCCATGGCGACTATCACGCGCTGTGGATCGATCCGAACGATTCCAATCTGATGCTCGCCGGCTCCGACGGCGGCATCCACATCAGCCGCGATCGGGGACGAAGCTGGGATTACGTCAACACGATTCCGTTAGGCCAGTTTTACGAGATCGGCCTGGACATGCAGCGGCCGTATCACATCTGCGGCGGACTGCAGGACAACAACGTCTGGTGCGGGCCGAGCGCCACATTCGACACGCGTGGAATCTCGAACGGCGAGTGGTTTACGGTCGGCGGCGGTGACGGCTTCTACGCACAGATCGATCCGAATGATCCGAATCTCGTCTACGCCGAATCACAGGATGGAAATGTGCTGCGGCGCAATCTCAAAACACACGAATCGCGAACGATCCGGCCGCTCGCGCCGGAAGGCGAGCGCTATCGATTCCAATGGAATTCGCCGATCGTCGTCTCGAAATTCGATTCGAAGACGATCTACTACGGCGGCAACTATCTCTTCAAATCTACCAACCGCGGCGACGACTGGACCCGCCTCGGTCCCGACCTGACGTCAGGTCAGGATCGCGACAAGCTCCTGATCATGGGGCGCGTGCCCGATAAATACACAATGTCGCGGCACGACGGCGTGCAGGCCTGGCCGGCGATCACCACAATCAGCGAATCACCGATCAACAAAGACCTGCTGTGGGTGGGCACAGACGACGGCAACCTTCAGGTCACGCGCGATGGCGGCAAAACGTGGAAGAGCGTCGCCGATCGCATGAAAGGCGTGCCGAAGGGAACATATGTCAGCCGCGTGGTTGCCTCGCACACCAGCGAAGGCGCCGCATACGCGACTCTCGACGGCCATCGCAGCAGCGACTTCAATGTCTACGTCTTCATGACCACGGATTACGGCGAGTCGTGGAAACCGATTCGCAACGGAATTGGCGACGACGCCGGCACGGTGCACGTCATCCGCGAAGATCTCCACAATCCGAACGTGCTGTTCGCCGGCACCGAGCGCGGTTTGTATATGTCGTCTGATCTGGGCGCGCATTGGACAAGACTGAAATTAAATCTGCCGACGGTGCCCATCGATGACATCGCCATCCACCCGCGCGAAAACGATCTCGTTCTCGGCACGCATGGGCGCTCGATCTCGATTTTCGATGATGTCACGCCGCTCGCGCAGTGGACGGACTCGATCACCAACGAGGAGCTGCATGTTTTCGATGTTAGGCCGGCGACGGAGTATCGCGTCGTTAACCGCGGCCGAAACATCGGCCAGAAAGTTTTCTTTGGTCCGAATGCGGCGAACGGTGCGCCGATCACCTACTACCTCAAGATGAAACCCGATGCGAAAGAGCGAGTGCGCATCACCATCACCGACAAGAACGGCAAAGTCGTTCGCGAAATGGACGGCACGAAAGAAGTGGGCGTCAATCGAGTGACATGGGATCTGAAGACGCGCTCATTGACCGCTCCTCCGCGCGCAGGCGAGCCGGGCGGACCGGAGCAGACCGCGGCGGGTGCGACTGCCGGCGGCGAAGTCACCGAAGCGGCGACCGAGGCCGCGAGCGAGGCGGGCGTGCCGGGAGGGACGGCGGCCGCAGCCGCGGCGGCGGGCGGGGCTACAGCGTGAAGGTCGCCGTCGCCAAAGTGGAGCAAACGAAGACAGTCACCGTCGAAGAAGATCCGCGTATCGCGATCGCGCCGGAGGAGCGCGTGGCGCGGCGTCAGGCGCTCGATCAGCTCGCGCAGATGGCCACAACCGCGGTTGCCGCGCGGCGATCGATCACCGGCATGCGCCGATCGCTCAACGACGCGATCGAAGCGTGGAAGAAAACCGGCGCCACGAAACCGCCCGAAAACATTCAAAAGACCGCCGAAGATCTGTTGAAGCGAACCGAGGAGACTTGCCGCAGGTTCGGAACTCCGCAGCAGTGCGGCGAAAAAGCGAATCCCCTCGGCACCGCGGGACCGCCGCTGGTCTACATGCCGCCGGCGATTACGCAGCGCGTGCTGCAATTGATGGGCGGTATTGAGAATTACGCCGCGGCACCATCGGCGACGCAGCTCGAGCAAATCAAAATCCTGCAAGGACTGCTCGCCTCGGCCTCGGTGGATTCACGCAAGCTGACGCAAGAGGATCTGCCCGCGCTCAACAAGATGATGAATGAGGCCGGCGTGCCGTTCATCACCATTCCGCGCGCCGGAGGGGCGACACCATCGAGCTAAGTTAGTCGGTTATCGCGATTTGCACCCAGGGCAACTTGCGCACAGCGACAACATTCTCATCGAGTTGCTGCTGAGTTGCGGTCGCGCCGAGCTGCCGCTGAATGTACAGCACCTCGTTGGAGACGAGCTTCTGCCCGAGCAACCGGATTGCCGCTCTCTTCAGGTTCAGATCCGAAACAGGAAACTTCTTGACCTTTTCTCTTGTGGTCGCTTTCACAACGGCTCCTTGGAGATCGCTAAGAGGAATGGATCCAAGGCTCTGACTTAGCTCAGAACGCCTGAAGCGCGAGAGGCAGGATTGCTCGCTTTCCATTGATAACACGGCGAGATGGCTGAAAAGTCCGCCTGGAACGGATCATTCGTACGTACATAACTAGTATACTGTTCGTACGATGGTAAAGAAGCTGACCCGCACCGGTAACTCGCTCGCGCTCGTCATTGATAAACCGCTCCTCGAGACACTCGGCATCGACGAGAACACAGAGCTGGAGATCTCGACGAATGGAGATTTGCTCGTTGTGACGCCCGTG
>QHVY01000230.1 GCA_003223695.1 Acidobacteriota bacterium | reverse complement strand
TGAGACCACCGGAAAAATTCTATCGCTCAACGGCCGGCAGATCGTGCTGAAGGCGGAGGGAAAGACGAACGCGTTCACGCTCCCTGACAACATCCCGATTTGGCGCCGCCTCGGCGATCGCTACCAGGAGTACAAGACGGTGCCGGTGATGATCGGCGACCGCGCGTTTTTGCAGAGCGACGCCCGCCGAGTGACCATTGGCCTCATCGTGCAGGCGAATGTCGATGGAGCATCGTTCGATCGCACATCGAGCTTCGCGAATTGGACGCGCAGCTATCGCGCCGATGAGCTGGTGACCTCGATCAACAAACGCAATCCGATTCAGCAGCTCACGGGTTTGCGTCCGCTTACGGTCGACGCGTCGCAGCGCATCGCCCAGATGGAAGTGACCGCCGAAGGTGGACGGACGTTCATTCTGCGCGGCCTGCCGATAAGATGGTCATTAAATGTACCTGATAATTTGTTCGTTTTTGAAAAGACCGTCGATCCAGACGGTGTCGATCGCTATACCTTCTACGGCAAAGGCTGGGGCCACGGCGTCGGCATGTGCCAGGTCGGCGCGTACGGCATGGCATTTCGCGGCTACAAATACGACCAGATTTTGAAGCGCTACTACAGCGGCGTCGAGATCGTGCCGATGAGTGTAGCGGCCGGCTTTAGCCGGCCCTGACCGGCTGAAGCCGGTCCTCACACCTACGGCTCGCTGCCCAGGATCAGCGTGGCGAGCGCCACAGCGACGCGGCGATCGATGTCGCCCGTGATCTCCAGCACATCGACTTCGCCGTTGCTGTCGGGACGACGCAAAATCGATCCGACATTCTTGTCAAAGTAGCGGACCTGGACGTTTGATTCGTAGCGGCGGCTGAATTTTCCGGCGATCTTCCGCAAGATCGCTCTCGAAAGCGATTCCTCAGCCGCGCATCCGATGGGCCTCTTGTCCGTCGCGCTGAGGATCTCCCATCGGTTGCGGCCGAGGCGTGACCAGACGCCTTTGCGGAGGCGGGCGATCACCTTTTCTTCGGGCGAACCGACGATGAGAGTGACGATGGGAAAGCTGACGTTGCTCTCCTGCGAAATGTGCAGCACCGGATTTGATTCGTTATAGAGAGTGACGTGAATCGGCGGCACAAGCATCGCGATCACCACCGCGAAGGATGCGCTCAGCAGCAGAGCCATGATCGCCGGCAACGGGCGCGATTCGAAAAGTAGAAACAGGACCGCCGCTGCGCCAGTCACGGCGACGATCACAGAAACAACGAGAGCGACGACGCCAACGACGCTCGCGAAGCTGCGATACGTCAGCTGCGCTTCGCCGCTCTGATCGCGGACCGTGACCACTTCCCCCGCCCGCACGCCGCTCTTGAATCGGTATTGCGATTTTGAGAACGGACCGGTGGGACGCGGCGCATCCACCGGCATCGGATCCGTCGGCCCCTCGGTGGAAACCTCAGCTGTTAGCTTTTTTTTTTACGTCGTCGCTGCTGACTTTATCGTGAGGCTGCGTCGCGACCGGGCTGAAACTCTCATGCTCCGAAGTCGCCAGGGAACCGAGATCGGGTCGCGGCGCCGCTGCGTCGTAGCCTTCCTGGCTCTCCGCATCGCTCTCGGTCGGCAGCTCCTCGGAGAAACGGCCGTAGGTGTTGCCCATCCGCAGCTTCGCGCCGTGCGTCAACGGTGCGACGCGAACGCGTTTGCTGTTGACGTACGTGCCGTTCGCGCTCGCGAGATCGTGCAGCACGAAGAATCCGCGTTCGAAAACAATCTCCGCGTGATGCCGGGAGACTTTTGGATCGCGCAGGATGATGTCGTTTCCCGGATCGCGTCCAATCGTAAACGGTCGGTGAGTTTGAAGCCGATAGCTCTTCTCTGTCCCGTCCAGGCCGACGAAGAACAGTTTGGCCATTTTCGTCGATTGTAGCCGAACTTCGGCCACCGTCATTGGGGCTTGTAGGGCACGGCCGCGCCGTGCCGAACCGAGGGTTTCCGTCGGGCGCAGCCCGACCCTACAAAATGCCCGGCGGACGCTCGATTTCCGTGACCAGCTCCTCTATGGATACAGGCTTTGTCAGCCAGCGTCGGATGCGAGGGTCGAGCGACTCTGCCGGAGGCTGGTAGCCGCTAATCACGATGATGGGCACTTCTGACGACAACTTATTCAGAACTTCCCTGCCGTCCATCAATGGCATGATCCAGTCGAGAAGGATCATGTCCGGCTTTTCGCGGGCGATGCGCTCGACGGCTTCTGCGCCGTTCGAGGCGAGCTTTACTTCAAATCCGCGCTGGTTCAGGCCGATGGCATACAGCCGGCGAACGTCGGAGTTGTCATCCACAATGAGGATCTTCGGTCGTCCGGCCATCGAACGCGTCATTTCTGCAGGTTTCATGCGCAGCGATACAATCGAAATCGTGCGCGCCGGCTGGAATGAATACTTCATGGGAATCGCTCATCAGGCCGCGACGCGATCGACCTGTCCGCGCAAGCACGTGGGCGCGGTGATCGTTCGCGACCGGACCGTGCTGTCGACGGGGTACAACGGGTCGATTCGCGGATTGCCGCATTGCGATGAAGTCGGTTGTGTCATGGAAGACGGACACTGCATCACCACCGTGCACGCGGAGGCGAATGCGATTTTGCAGGCGGCAAAAAACGGCGTGGCGATCGATGGCGGCGAGCTCTACACGACCGCATCGCCGTGCTGGAACTGTTTCAAGCTCATCGCCAACGCGGGGATCAAAAAAATTTATTACGGCGAGTTCTACCGCGACGAACGCGCGCGTGAGGTCGCCGACCAAGTCGGCATTGAATTAATCGATTTGCGAATGCCGGCTCCAGTGAGTGCATAGTGCCCGGTGCCCAGTGTCCGGAGGTGCAGATTGGGCACCGGCGACTGGGCACTGGGCACTGGGCACCGGGCACTTCCCATGCTGATCCTCGCGGCCGATACCTCACTCCCAATTCTCTCAGTCGCTTTGCTTCGCGACAACGCGCTGTTAGGCGCAACAGCGCTCGAAGGAAGAAGCTCGCGCAACGAGAAACTCCTCCCGGCGATCGACTGGCTTCTGAGCGAGAGCGGATTCAGTAGTCATCATGTCGAGCTGTTTGCGGTGACGCGCGGTCCCGGCTCGTTCACCGGCGTTCGCATCGGATTGGCCACGATTCAGGGAATGGCTCTCGCACTGGGCAAACCCGTATGTGCGATGTCGACGCACGAGGCCATCGCTCCGGAGCGAGGAAAGTGGCTGATCGTAGACGATGCCGGACGCGGCGAATTCTACGTTTCGATGTTCGAGAACGGAGAAGAAGTGATGCCGCCGCGGCTGGGGCGCGACATCAGCGAATTTGGCGGTCAGCATCTACTGGTCTCTGAAGTGCTCGAGCGAAGCAACGTCGCGCTTTCATGCGCGCGCCGCGCCGCCGCGATCGCTGCCGCCGGCAAGATCGGCGAGTATGGCGACATCACGCCGATTTACGTCCGGCTCGCTGAGGCGGAAGTGAAACTGCAACGTCCTCGATGATCGATCTGGAAATCTCGCCCGCGACTTACTCCGACCTCGACGCGATTCACCGGCTCGAGGCCGCCTCGTTCCCGTCGCCGTGGCGACGCGAATTTTTCGAGAGCGAAATCAACGGCGAGTCGCGGCTGCACTTTGTCGCGCGGCGCGGCGGCACAATCGTCGGCTATGTCTTCGCCATGTGGTTTTTCGACGAGATGCACGTCAACAAAATTGCGGTCGCCGAGCGCGAGCGACGCAAAGGCGTCGCCGACGCGCTCATGCAACATTGCCTCGAGTTCGCGAGGGAGAACGGCATCACGACGATCTCGCTCGAAGTGCGGCAGTCGAATCGCGGAGCGCAGGCGTTCTATAAACATCTCGACTTTGATGCGATGTACGTTCGTCCTCGCTACTACCCTGACGGCGAGGCGGCGGTGGTGATGGTGCGACAACTCAGATATGAGGACTGAGGACTGAGGACTGAGGACTGAGGACTGAGGACTGAGGACTGAGGACTGAGG
>QHVY01000229.1:639-6864 GCA_003223695.1 Acidobacteriota bacterium | reverse complement strand
TGAGCATGCCCGCTGCAGCACCGATAAGAACGACCTTGTCGAGGTTCTTCCGGTAGGCGGCGATGTAAACCGCCCAGAATGTCAGGATGCACGCAGCGACATAAATCATCGAGCGGACACTGATCGCCCGATTTGCGGAGAGCGCGGTAGATGATGCTGCCGCGACAGCGCACACGGCCAGCACCATACCTGTGACGCGATCGAAGAACAGCGAGCGCAACTTGAGTTTTTGCCAAATGGCCGCGATGACGATCGACGACGCTGCGGCCACGGCTTCGGCCCGGAGGAGCAGTTCTTTCGGGAGCCGAAAGGTGTCTTCGGCATGTGGCGAAATGTAAAGAGGAATCGCGATCGCGAATCCAGCGACCGTAATCCATAGAACGCGGTGGAGAACCGATGACGCGCCAGTCTCTTCCTGCGTGTGACGCATCATCGCTGCCGAGAACACATTGCTCTCTGCGTACGAGACCTCAAAAGCATTCCGATTGTTGCACCGTCACGAGCGAGTCATTGAATCGCGCCGCTGATAGAGACTATACGGCCACTTCGAATTGTATCGTGCGAGCTGATTAACGCTGATAACTTAAGGTGGCGTCATTCAAAAAAACCTGTGATTTTTGCAGCCCATGAATAGAAATTCGTTCCCTCGATTGCCCGCAGAGAGCTCGCCGAATTGATGCACGAGGCCGGATCTCGAAAGATTGATTGCCTCGACAGCTCAAAGCCCGACGGCAGACGCGAACCGTATCTTCATTACGAACCGGCTCGCTCGAGCTGACACGATTGGCTATCGTCCTTTTTGACACGCTGGTGTTTTTCGCCCGCGATCGTTCTGTGGAAATAGTGCGATCCTGTTGTTTGATTCTCGCATCGCGAAAGCAGGAGACGACATGCTCTGTCTAGTCACAGGATCCAGCGGTTTAATCGGATCCGAGGCGGTGCAACACCTCGATCGCCTGGGCTGGGACGTCGTTGGCATCGATAACAACATGCGACGAGACTTTTTCGGGCCTGAAGGCGACACGACGTGGAATCGCGATCGGCTTCTTCGAAGTACCAAGCGCTTCCAGCACCTCGATACCGATATCCGCGACCGCGACGCAGTATTCCAAGTCTTCGCCACCCATCCGTTCGAGGTGATCATTCATTGCGCCGCGCAGCCGTCGCATGATCTGGCAGCAAAGCGTCCTCTCGATGACTTTGACGTGAATGCGACCGGTACCGTGAACCTGTTGGAAGCTTTTCGTCGATCTCGTCCTACCGCGACGTTCATCTTCATGAGCACCAACAAAGTTTATGGAGATGCGCCGAACGAGCTACCGCTCATCGAGCAGGAGACGCGCTACGAGTATGCCCGCCCGGAGGACTACAACGGAATCTCTGAAGAATGCCGCATCGATCGATGTCTGCACTCGGTGTTTGGAGCATCGAAGGTCGCGGCCGACATTATGGCCCAGGAGTACGGACGCTATTTTGGTTTGAATGTCGGTATCTTTCGCGGTGGCTGCCTCACCGGTCCGGCCCACTCTGGCGTAGAGCTTCATGGCTTCCTGTCCTACCTGGTGCACGTCGCGATCGCCGGAAAGCCTTACAAGATTTTTGGTTACAAGGGTAAACAGGTGCGCGACCAGATTCACAGCGCCGATGTAATCCGCGCCTTTGCAGAATTTGTGAAAAATCCGCGTGCGGGCGAGGTCTACAACCTCGGCGGCGGCCGAAGCAATGCCGCGTCAGTGCTGGAATGCATTACGCTCGTGGAACAGCTCAGCGGCCGTCGCATCTCGTGGTCTTATGAGGAGCGCAATCGCGTCGGCGATCACATCTGCTACATCTCCGACCTCCGCAAGCTGCAGAGCCACTATCCGGACTGGCATATCACGCGAACGCTACCCGACATTGTCGCGGAGATGTTGCGCGTGGAGGAGGAGAAGCTGACAGTCCCAAGTCGGCTGAGAAATTGGCAACAATCCTGATTCACACCCTCGTTTTTCCTCCCGATTCAGTTTCGACCGCTTATCTGATGGGCGACCTGGCGACGGAACTCGAGAAGCGGGGGCACAAAGTCAAAATCCTCACTGCGACGCCGCACTACAACGTGACCGAATCAGCTCTCGAGGGGCAACCGTTGAAGCGGCGTCTTGCTGGACTCGTCTACCACAAAGAAGAGAAGATAGGCGCGCGCGTTGTCGACTACCTGCGTTTCCATCTTCTCTCCTTGATCGCCGGTACACTGCTCCTCGGTCGCTTCGATGTTGTGCTCGCACCTTCGCCGCCGCTCTCCGTCGGTGTCCTCGCCTGGCTTCTCGCTTTGACTCGCGGCGCTCCCGCGATTTACAACGTTCAGGAGATTTACCCCGACTACGCCGTCCATCAAGGTGTGATGACCAATCGCCGGCTTGTCGCGGCGATGCAACGCCTCGAACGATTTGTTTACCGCGTCAGCAGGAAGATCGTCGTCATCTCCCCGTGGTTTGCGAAGATCATTGAGCCGCGAGGAATCGCTGCTGGCAAGCTCGAAGTCATTCCGAATTTTGTGGACACGGAGCTGTATCGACCGCTCCCTCGCGACAATGAATTCTCTCGCGCCCACGACCTAAATCGCGAGTTTATCGTCCTCTACGCTGGGAATATCGGCTTGAGTCAGGATCTCGAGTCTGTGCTGTGTGCGGCGGAAAATCTCGCAGACGTTCCAGTGCGCTTCGTGCTGGTCGGCGATGGTGTGCGGACAAAGTGGCTGCTCCGTGAAATTGAAGCGAGAAAACTGCGCAACGTGTCCTACCTCGGCTATCAATCTCGTGAAAAGATGCCGCAGATCAACGCCAGCTGCGACCTGGCGATGATTCCGATGAAAGCTGCGTCGACTCGCGATACATTTCCGTCGAAGATCTACACCATTCTTGCGTGTGGCAAGGCCGTTCTCGTCTCAGCAGACCAAAATTCAGAGCTGGAATGGTTGATCCGCGAGTGGCATTGCGGACGTGTCATTCCGCCTGACGATGGAGCCGCATTTGCGACTGCCGTGCGACGGGCCTATGACGAGCGTGCCGCCCTTGACGCAGAAGGGGAGGCGGGCCGGCTGCAGGTGCTCGATCGATACTCGAAAGAAGCGGTCGGGGCCGAATATGACCGCGTCATCTCCGACGTCCTTCGCAAATCCTCCGTCTGAGCTGTGATGAAGAGATGCCTCATTACCGGAGCAACCGGCGCCGTCGGACCTCAGGTCGTGAAGGCGTTTCAAGCAGCAGGTTACATCGTACGCATCCTTGTTAGGCGGGAGCCGCGCCCTGATCAGGTGAATCCCGGGGTCGAGACAAGCATCGGTGACCTGGTCGACTCGCCGCTTTCACAGGCGACTCATGATGTTGACGTGGTCGTCCATCTGGCTGCGCTCCTTCACGTCACCGCACGAGGCCGTACCCTGGCCGATTACCGTCGCGTCAATGTCGAGGGCACACGGCGGCTCATTGATGCCGCGATTTCGTCAAACGTGTCGCGCATCGTGTATTTCTCCACCATCGCGGTGTATGGATCGGGAGACGGCCGCGTCCTTGACGAATCGTCGCCGCCAGATCCAAAAACGCCGTACGCCGCTTCGAAGCTGGAATCGGAGCGGCTTGTTCTCAATTCGCGAATCGGAGTCGTTCTAAGACTGGCGTCCATTTATGGCGGCGGAATCAAAGGGAACTATCAGTCACTCGTTCGTGCAATAAAGCGCGGCACATACATTCCTATCGGTCGAGGCGAAAATCGCCGGACGCTCATTCACGAGGAAGACGCAGCTCGAGCGGCGATTGTCGCTGCTGAAAGCAACGCTGTCGCTGGCGCTGTGTTCAACGTCACTGATGGGTCATTCCACCCTGTTCGCGAGATTGTTGAGTGCATCGCGGCAGCGTTAGGCCGAAAAGCGCCCCGATTTCATCTTCCTGTCGCTCCCGTTCGAGCCCTCGCGTCTTTCGTTCACGCTTCTGAGCGGCTGGAGAAATATCTCGAAGATCTGGCCGTTGCCGGCACGCGCTTTCAACGCTGCACCGGTTTTCGGCCGAAGGTGGATCTGCGCAGCGGGTGGGAAGCTACGATTCGTGGTATGCGGGATTCCGGGACTCACTAACTCGCACAGCGGCCAACAATCCCACCGCCATTGCCGGAATCGACACAAGAGCGGCGATGGCGAAACTGACGCTTCGCAGCGCCGCGACTCCCAAAACCGCCCCGATCGTCGCGAGCGTGATGTAGAGAAGCGCGACTGACGCGTGCGACGCGCCGCTGTGTACAAGTCTCTGGTACAAGTGTGATCGATGCGCTTTCAAGACGTTTTCGCGTTTCATCGACCGCCGGGCGAAGGTGAAGATGGTATCGAACAGAAACGGCCATAACACGCAGATGTCCACAAGGAGCAACTCCGGTTGTGACCTGCGGCTCATCAGCGGCATCACCGCGAGCGAGTAGCCGAGGAAAGCACTTCCTACGTCACCCATGAAGATGGTTGCCGGCGACCAGTTGTGCAGAAGGAATCCGATACTCGAAGCAGCGATGAAGAGTCCGAGGAATGTAACAGTCGTTTCATTTTGCATCTGGCCAACCACGGCCGCTGCCGCGCCGGCAATGGCGGCCTGACCGGCGGCAATGCCGTCGATGCCGTCCATGAAATTGAATGCGTTGGTCAAACCCACAATCCACAAGAACATCAGCACATCGCCTGCGCTGCCGAATGGCAGGAATCCCAACGGAGGCGCACCGATCTCACGAATCGGTTGAGCCGCTGCTATGACCAGGGCGGCCGCAGACGACTGAGCGATGAGCCGGATGACCATCGGCAGCGACTTCAAGTCGTCTAACCAACTGACGACCGCGATAAGAACCGACCCACCCATCCAGGCGATCGCAATTCTTGGCGAAGGGTCGTTCCGAAGCTCGAGAATCATTGCGACGATCACAGTCGCCACGAGCGCAATGCCACCGCCTCGAGGCACTGGAACGCGATGCGAGCTCCTGTCGTTCGGTATATCGAGCACGCGATGTTCTAATGCCCACTTCTTGAAGTAGGCGACGCTCACCCACGACGCAAATGCGGCCGCAGCGGCGATGGCGAGTTGCTTCAGCACTTATGCCGTAGGAATCGCACCGGCAGGGGCAAGTGTGGGATTGACGAGAGGCCGCTCCAATGGTCCGGCCGGCGTCTCGGCAGGATACTCTGGAATTAACGAGTTCAAGACCGGCCGCACACTACCGCTCTCATCGCACGCACGCACGAGCTGCTGAAACCAGCGCTGGATCTCAGGGCTGTTAGGCTGCGGTGCCGCGGTGATCACGATTTGCGGATGCATCGTGGCATGGACGGATTCTCCCGACATCCGAATTTCTTCGAACAGCTTTTCTCCCTGGCGAAGTCCAGTAAATGTGATCGGGATTTCGTCAACGGTGTGATTCGACAGTCGAATCAAGTCGCGCGCGAGATCGACGATCTTGACCGGCTCGCCCATGTCGAGCATGAAGATCTGCCCGTCGTTGCCGAGTGTGGCCGCTTGCAATACGAGTGAGATGGCCTCTGATGTCCGGATGAAGTATCGCGTAACTTCCGGATGTGTGACGGTGACCGGTCCGCCAGCCTCGATCTGTTCCATGAACAGCGGAATGACGCTGCCGGAAGATCCGATGACATTTCCGAATCGCACAATCGTCACTTTCATATCGCACTCACGTGCAACATCGAGGAGAAGCATTTCTGCTGCGCGCTTGGATGCTCCCATGACACTCGTGGGATTGATCGCTTTGTCCGTCGAAATGAAGACGAATCGATCGGCACCGTGTTTTGCGCAAATCTCGGCAAACGATCGTGTGGCGAGCGTGTTGTTGCGTACGTATTCTTCTGGATTTTCCTCGCCGAGAGGAACGTGCTTATGTGCCGCCGCATGAACGACGATCTGCGGTTTTTCCCGCTCGACGAGCCCTTCCATTACGGCGCGGTCGCAAACATCGAGCAGGTTGCAAGAGATGCGCGAAGACGCCCATGGCAGCTCGCGGCCCAGCCGTTTCCGCACCTCGTATAACGCGTATTCCGAGCGCTCGATGAGCACCAGATTCTCCGGCTCGAAATGCAGGATCTGCGACGACAACTCCGAACCGACCGTTCCCCCGGCGCCTGTCACCAGCACGCGTTTCCCTTTGAAGAGTTGACGGACCGGATCGCCCGGCAGTTCGATCCGCTTGCGGCGCATGAGATCCTCG
>QHVY01000229.1:0-625 GCA_003223695.1 Acidobacteriota bacterium | reverse complement strand
TCGTCTTGAATGTCAGGTCCGCTTCGGATACGCGTCGGATGATCTCTCGAAGACGGCTACCTGACGCGCTTGGAATCGCCAGAAGAACTTCGTCGGCGCCGGCGGAATCGGCGATCGGACCGATACTCGAGATCGGCCCGGTCACCTTGATGCCCCGGATGTGCGCTCCCCATTTCGCGCGGTGATCATCCACGAATCCGACAACTTTCATCCCGAGCTGAGGTCGATGTTCGATCTCCCTCGCCAGCGTTTCGCCAGCATCTCCGGCACCGACGATCAGCACTCGCTTGTGGAGTTCAGGCATCTCTTGCGGCCGGAACCGGTCGCGTCCGAGGCGGATCAGCACGCGAGTGCCGAAAAGAGCGAGGAGCGAGAAGGCCCAATCGATCATGATGACGCCGCGCGGAGAGCGGACAAATCGCTCATGAATGCCGAAGATTGCGCCGACGTACCAAAGCCCGACAAGCAGCATGGCGGCGGTGCTCAGACCGAAGACCAGTCGGACGACGTCGCCCATTCCCACGTAACGCCACCAGCCGCGATAGAAGCCGAAAAAGACTCCGACGAGCAACTGCAGCCCGACGACGACGAGCAAGCTCGATTTGAACGTCGCCAGAAATTCGGG
>QHVY01000182.1:1291-15666 GCA_003223695.1 Acidobacteriota bacterium | reverse complement strand
CGGCGATTACGATCCCGCGAGCGACTCGCTCAAGATCAGCGATTTTCATTTGTCGAAACTGCAAAGCGATCAGCTCACGTCGCTGCTCAAGACGACGCTCAATCTTCGTATCGGTCAGACGTACATCGTCGGCGCGACAAAAGCGCCGCAGAGTCAGCGCGCGCTGATGATCGTCCTCGTCGCTCGCAAGTAGAAGAGAGAGCGACCCTCCTATGCACTCGGCGCGGTACGCACACCCTCGCGTGCCGCGCCGTTTGTCTCAATAGAAGCCCTTGCGCAGATTGATTCCGTATTCCAGCCACGCCTTGAGGCACGCGGCCATCTGCGACCATCCCATGCAATTGCCGTAGGAGCTCTTACGCCCGGCTTCGGTGTCCTTCCAACCTGATTCGGTGATGGTGACCAGCGTTTCGCGATCGCTCAGGGCTTCGAACTTCATCTCCGTGCGCGTGTTGTAACCACCCTCTGAAGCCGGCCACTCGAACACGATCAGTTGATTGGGGATGACCTTCGTCACATGCACCTCGCCGACGGCGTTCGGATAATCCGCCCACCGCCAGGTAACCGTCTTTTCTTGCTCGAGAGGCGCGCTGGCGCCTCCGGTGGCGAAGTATTTCGACAATTTCTCCGGATTGCGGACGGCGTCGAACACCTCCGCGACCGGCTTCTGGATCTTCCCGTGGACCGAGAATTTCAGCTCCATGACATCCTCCAGCGGCATACAATATGTTATAATTTTATAACATGTCAAGCGAGGATCGCGTGTTCAAGGCGCTGGCAGACCGTCGCCGCCGCCGGATCCTCGATCTCCTGAAATTGCAGCCGCTCACCACCGGCGACCTCTGCAAGCGGTTTCCGAGTCTCGATCGCTGCACGGTCATGCAGCACCTCGATGTTCTCGAAGGCGCAGACCTGATCATCGTCAAGCGGGAGGGGCGCCTGCGCTGGAACTACCTCAATCCGCTGCCGATCAAAAAGATCCTCGATCGGTGGATCAGCCGCCACGCGGCGGGCGCCGTCGATTTTTTGGCGCGGGTGAAGCGCGATCTCGAGAGCTGAGATACTCGGCGACTTCCTCGACCGGCCTGGTGTTGAAAATCTCGCGAGGCGACAGACCCGCTTTCCGCGCCGCCCACGTGCCGCTGATGAGCGAGTTGTACTCGTGGATCGAGTGGGCATCAGGATGAATGCTGAAGCGGACGCCGCGGTCGAGCGCATGTCCGACAAGGCGCCAATCGATGTCCAGACGCCGCGGATTGCCGTTGATCTCGATCATGACGCCGCGTTGCCCCGCCCTCTCGAACACACGATCGAAATCCATCGTGTAACCCTCGCGTGCAAGCAGCAGTCTGCCGGTAAGGTGACCGAGAAAGGTCACCTGCGGATTGTCGAGCGCGCGTAGGATTCGCTCGGTCATCTCGTCTTTCGACATCCCGAATCGCGAATGAATCGACGCGATTACGAAATCGAAGGTCTTGAGCGTCTTGTCGTCGTAATCAATCCCTCCGTCCGCGAGAATGTCCGCCTCGGTTCCGCGAAAGACGCGCATCGGCGCCACACTCGATTCCTGGCGAGCGATCTCCGCCTGCTGCTCGCGTAATCCATCTTCTGACAGGCCGCCCGCATAGAACGCAGATTTCGAATGATCGGACAGCCCCACGTACTCGAATCCGCGGCCGCGCGCGGCGGTGAGCATCTCGAGAACGGTGTTGCGCCCGTCCGAGAATGTCGTGTGAACGTGAAACGTCCCGCGCAGGTCCTCGAGCCGCACGAGCGCGCGCTTTCGTTTTCGCCGCAGATCGTCGGCCGTTTCGCGCCGCTCCGGAGGAACGTACGCCAGCTCGGCCCGCTCGAAGACATCCTCCTCCGCCTTCGCTGGCTTGATGTTGCCGAGTGCCGCGACGAATTCTTCGGAGCCCGTCGTACGCAGCAGCGTCGAGCCGAACTCCTGCGGCTTCGTGAGATGAAAGTACACGGCGATGCCGTTTTGCGCGCGGCCTCGAAATGTGTTCGCATCGACCGATTCCAAATCAGCAACAATCTTCGTCAATAATTTCTCGACGCGCCGCGGGTTTCGCGTAGCGACGGCGATGTTGACGTTGCGAATGACTTCCAGCCGCCGCCGCACGCTGCCGCTGATCTCGGCGTTCTCGATCTCATCGATCGAGGCGAGCTGCTCGCGGATTGCTTCACCAATTTCGATTCCGACCGGCAGCAGAAACTGCGACTCGCGTTTCCGCGCGAAGGCGATGCCGCGCAGGATCATCTGCTCCGTTTTCTCGCCGAATCCGCGCAGCGTGCGGAGTTGACCTGCGCGACAGGCCGCTTCCAGCTCGTCGAGACTGCCGATCCCGAGCTTGTCGTGAAGAATGCCGATCTTTTTCAGACCGAGGCGGGGAACGCGAAGGAGCTCGAAGATGCCGGCCGGATACTGCTTCCGCAGCTCATCGAGATAGCGCGAGCGGCCCGTGCGCATCAGCTCCTCGATGACGCCGGCGGTCGTCTTGCCGATGCCCGGCATCTTCTGCAGATCGCCGGAAGCGATGAGGTCCGCTGGAGCGCGATCGAGCGCGGAGATCGCTCGCGCTGCTTTTTCGAACGCGAGCGCTTTGAATCGATTCGGCTCGCTCAGCTCGACGTAGTTCGCAATCTCATCGAGTGTTCGGGCCACCTCCCATTTGTCCATACCGCTATCATCGTGACATGCAATCGCGTGACCGGCTCATCGTGGCCCTCGACCGCTCGTCGCGCGATGAGATCCTCCGCTTGGCCGATGCGCTTCACGGCGTCGCCGGTGTGTTCAAAATCGGATTGCAGGCGTTCATCCCGAACGGGCCTTCACTCGTGCGCGAGCTCGGGCAGCGCGGAGAAAAAATCTTTCTCGATCTGAAAATTCATGACATTCCGAACACGGCCGGACACGCCGTAGCGGAGATCGCAGCGCTTGGCGCGGCGATGACC
Organism: Acidobacteriota bacterium; assembly: GCA_003223695.1. Classification (GTDB taxonomy): domain Bacteria; phylum Acidobacteriota; class Thermoanaerobaculia; order Gp7-AA8; family Gp7-AA8; genus Gp7-AA10. The sequence goes on along the minus strand of QHVY01000182.1, from coordinate 12,705 downwards.
ACGGTGCATGCCGCCGGAGGCGAGGCGATGCTCCGCTCCTCTGCCCACGATGACCTCCTCGTGCTGGCGGTGACTGTTCTGACGAGCCTTGATGCGCCAGTCGAGAGCGTAGTTAGTCTGGCCCGATTGGCGCAGCAATGCGGTTTGCGAGGCGTCGTGGCTTCGCCGCTGGAGATCGTGGCGATTCGCAAGGCGTGCGGCGGCAAGCTGGTCATCGTCACGCCTGGAGTGCGCCCGGAGGGGAGCGCCGCCGGCGATCAACGCAGAACAACAACGCCCGCCGCGGCGATCGCGGCGGGCGCGGATTACATCGTCGTTGGGCGGCCCATCACGGACGCGCCCGCGCCGCGTGACGCGGCGCTGCGCATCATTGAACGGCTCGACGCCTCACTACACAAAGAGCCTGCCAGTTCGGTATGAAGAACAACTGCTGGCTGGCGAACTGCCTTCGATTGCCGTTGATATCTGTTCCCACCGCCGTGAACAAGTGGAGGCGGCCCGGATTCGCGCTGCCGCCGAGGTTCGCCGGCAAGCTGACGGTGACGCGCCACGTTTGAACCGGGGTCGACGATGGAATATCCGTGCGCGGCGGGTCGCTCGTCGACACCGCACCGAGCGAGCTGCCGTCGAGGAACAGCTCGACGTTGGCGATGCGCGTTGCGCCGGTCACCCAGCCGTGCAATTCAGCGACAGTCGGACCGCCCGTCGTCGTGGGGCACGCCAGACCGGCGAGGCTATTCGTCTCGATGCGGCCAACCATCTGACCGCAGACGCCGTACTCCTGCACGCCGGTGATCTCGCCGACGACGTACACGTACGGACCGACGGCGATCGGGTTGTACTTCACTTCGTCGCCCTGCGTGTACGAGACCTGCTCGTATTCGCGCGGGTCGCTTCCCTCGAACATCGGAACGCCGTAGTCGAAGACGTCGAATGCGAATGTGCGCGCGGGCTGCAGGGTCTGCGGATCGAGCTCGTCGATCATGGTAATCAGCCGGCTGCTCGCTTCGTCGAACGATGCCTGGCGATGAAACATGATCGGATTCGCATGCTCGAGGCGCAGGGTGGCGATCGAGTGGAAGAACATCGGCGTGATTCCGCCAGTGTCGGGGCTCACCGCGTACGTCAGAATCGAATCGTCATTACCGACGCCGAGAAGATTCGCGCCATTGCTGACGAGGAACGTGCCGGGTCTCGCATCACCGGAGACGAACGCTGGAAGGCTTGGATTAAAGACGTTGTAGACAACCGTGCCATTCTGGCCGATGGTCACGAGATATCCGTAGTTGAAAGCGACATCGTTGAATCCACCCACCGAAGAGGTCTGCGCCGAGATCGAGGCGACGATGTGCGGAACACTCGGATTGGACACGTCGAACAGGTCGACGCTGTTGAAGCAGTTCGGTGTTGGGCCACCGATGAAGCACGGGAAATCGGTCGCCGGGAAAACTCCGGCGAGCACGTTGTTGCTCACCGCGAGCCGGCGATAGTGCAGATTCGGCGTGCGCGATACGAGTGTCGGAGCCGATCCGCCGGGACGGGTGTTGCGCAGATCGAAAATCTCCAGGCCGGCGTCGCTGCTGACGTACAGGAATCCATTGTTGAACGCGACGCCGCCCGCTGCCTCCCGCCCGCCCATCGAGCCGAGAAAATCCTGGCGCGGTGCGTTGTTCTGGATGTCGCCGAGGTCGTTGACGGTGTACGTTGTCAGGGCCTGACCTCGAAGCACGAATACCTGATTGCCGAACCGAAATGCGCCGTGCGGTGACTGGAAGAACGGCGTCACTGCTGCTGTCGCGGCAACCAGCTGCAGGGGACAGTCAGCCTGGAAGTGGCTGGCGACAAGCGTCGAGCCGGAAAAGACAAGAACGAGAAGAGTGAGAGAGATCCGTGAGAAAACGCGCATGCATGCCTCCCAAAACCACACCCTTTAACGCGCTCCGCAGAGCTCGAATCGAGTTCGTCTTAGGCCTTAACTATCTACCAAATGAGGAGTTTTTGCAACTTTGGCCGTTGTATGATTAGCGCCGCGGCGAGCCGCGAACGATCAGCTCTGGAAACAAAGAGGCTCTCCGCGTGTTTACCGCAACGATATGCTCGATGGGCACGTGCTGGTCCTCAACCGCGTCTTCCAGGCCGTGCAGATCACCTCTGTGCGCCGGGCGCTGATCCTCTTCTACAAAGGACACGTGCGTGCCGTCGATTCCGAGTACCGCACCTATGACTTCGAGAATTGGATGGACATCCCGGTCCAGCCGAGCGATCACTACGTCAGCACGCCGCACCGCAAGATTCTGATTCCGCACGTCGTGCAGCTTCTGGCGTTCGACCGGCTGCCGCGGCAGGAGGTCAAGTTCTCGCGCGGCAACATCTACCTCCGCGATAGCAACCGCTGCCAATATTGCGGCCGGAAGTTCTCGTCGTCGGAGCTTTCGCTCGACCATGTCGTGCCGATTTCGCGCGGCGGGAAATCGTCGTGGGAGAACGTCGTCTGCGCCTGCCTCCCCTGCAACGTGAAGAAGGGGAACAAGCTGCTCAGTGAGTCTGATCACATGAGGCTCATCCGGCAGCCGCATCGGCCGAAGTGGCATCCGCTTCACCGCCTGCAGGGCCGCAACTTTCCGGATATCTGGAAGAACTTTCTCGACGAGGCGTACTGGAACGTCGAGTTGCGCTCCTGACCTAGCGCGGCTCTCCAGCCGGCGCAAGCCGAGCCGACTGAGAGTCGGCTCTACGTTTTCACCGCCAGATCCTCGATCTCTTCTCCCGGATTGATGAACTGATTGACCACGACGCCGTACTGCTTCTCGTACAGCGCGCGATAACGGCCATCGAGGGCCATAAGCTCGTCATGCGTGCCGCGTTCGATGATGCGGCCTTCCTCGAGCACCAGAATCTGATCCGCCTTTCGAATCGTCGACAGGCGGTGCGCGATCACGAAAGTGGTCCGCCCTTTCATCAGCGCGTTGAGTCCGTCCTGGATGAGCGCCTCGCTTTCGCTGTCGAGTGACGACGTCGCCTCGTCGAGAATCAAAATCCTCGGATTTGCCACGATCGCGCGCGCGATGGCCACGCGCTGCTTCTGACCGCCGGAAAGCTTGACCCCCCGCTCGCCGACGATCGTGTTGTAGTTGTCCGTGAACGCCTCTGCGAATTCGTCGACGTGCGCGATCTTTGCGGCGCGCATCACCTGCTCGCGCGTCGCATGCGGATTGCCGAGGGCGATGTTGTCGTAGATCGATTCGGCGAAAAGGAACGAGTCCTGCGGCACGATGCCGATCTCCCCGCGATAGTCGCTCAGTCGGAGATCAGCGAGCGGGATTCTGTCGATGAAGATTTCCCCTTTCGTGGGACGGTGGAACGCCGCGACGAGCGAAATCAGCGTGCTCTTGCCGGAGCCGGACGGCCCAACGAGCGCCAGTGAGCGGCCGGCCGGCGCAAAAAGATCGATGCCTTTCAGAACCGGCACGCCCGCGGTGTACTCGAATGACACATCGCGAAGCTCGACATTCCCTTCGATGTGCTCGAGCGGAGGTTTCTCGGCATCACCGACGTCCTCGCGCGTTTCCCCGAGGATCTCGCGGATCCGTTCAAGTCCAGCGAAAGCCTCCGAAAGCTGCGTACCGATCGAGACGATCTGTACGACGGGTCCTACGACGAGCGCGAGATACATCGTGAACGAAATCAAGCCGCCGAGAGTCATGCGGTGACTGATGACTTCACGCCCGCCAACGAGAAGAACCACGACACCGACCATGCCGACGAGAAATGTGGTCATCGCACCAACGCCTGAAACGATGCGCATGGTGCCGAGGACGAGCCGCAACAGCTTGTGAGCTCCGCCAGCGAAGATGCGCGATTCGTGCTTCTCCGCCGTGTACGCCTTCACGATCCGGATTCCGGAGAAGCCTTCCGTCAAGCGCCCGGTGACTTCTGCGTTCACGACGCTGCGCTGCTTGAACATCGGACGGGCAGTCTTGAACGCCCAGGCCAGCACACCGCCGAAAATGAAGCAGGCGATGAAAACGATCGCCGCGAGTCTTGCGCTCAGATAGAAAAGGATCGTTGTGGCAATTGCGGCGGTGACGAAGCCTCCGCACAACTGCAGCAAACCCGTGCCGACGAGATTGCGAATGCCGTCGGCGTCGTTCATGACGCGCGAGACGAGCACGCCCGTTTTTGTGTCATCGAAGTAGCGGACGGGGAGCCTCTGCACGTGCTGTTGAATCCTGATGCGGAGCTGCGTGATTGACCGCTGTGCCGCCATGCCGAGAAGTTGTGCGAGCGCGTAATCGGTGGTCGCGCCGATCGCCGCCGCCCCTGCGCTGGCCACCGCGAGCTCCCACAGAAGCTCGTGATGGCCTTTGGCGATCACGTCATCGATCAGGACCTTGGTCAGCCATGGCAGGATGATGCTCGTGACCCGATTGAGCAGCAGGAGTGGAATGCCGAGCAGCAGCCGCCGGCGCGACCGCCAGATGAGGTCCCAGGCATCACCGAGGAGCGCTCGAACGCGTTGCCGGTCCAGTTTTTTCTTCTTCTTCTGCTCCTCGGACATCCAGCGATTCTACCTATTTGCAGTAAATGGATCGGAAATTGCTTTCGATTCCCGTGGATCACTGTGTCGGAGTCACGGAAATGACGTTAGTGAACTCTCTCTGCGCGGAGATCAGCATCTTTGAAGGTGTGGGTGAGCCGACCGGCCTGGTCGTGGAGCGCAGCGCGATTCGCGGCAAGAAGGGCCTCTGCAAGAGCATGCGCGATCTGGCGATCAAATCGCGCGTCCTCGGCGACGGCTACTACTACATCCCCCTCGAGCTCTGGCCGAAGTCAAAGGGTCCCGTTGTCGTGCACAAGCACGACTGGACGGTCATCGGCTCGATTCCGCGCACATCGCGATCGGCCAAGAAACGCGTGAAGGCTGCACAGACCCGCGCGTAAATTCCAATCGCTGGAGTCAAATGATGAAACGTAGCTTTGCCTTGCTGGTGACTCTTTTGTTCGCAGTGCCGCCGCTCGTCGCGCAGCAGGAAGAAGGGCCGGCGACCGCCACCGGCGCCGCCGTCAATACGACTGGCAAAGGATATTCGGCGGCTATCGTCGTTGAACCGACGACAAAACAGATTCTCTTCCAGGAGAACGCGCACGTGCCGCTGGCCACCGCGTCGATGGCCAAGATGATGACCATGCTGATCACGATGCAGCAGATCCAGGAGGGTCAGCTCAAACTCGACACGCCGATCACGATCTCCGCTCGCGCGAGCAAAATGGGCGGCTCGCAGATTTACGCACGAGAAGGGCAGGTATTTCCGCTTCAGACGCTGATCTCGGCAACGATGGTTCAGTCGGCCAATGACGCTGCGGAAGCGATCGCCGAAAAGATCGGAGGGTCAGCCGAGGCGTTCGCGGACATGATGAACGACAAAGCGAGACAGATGGGACTCAAGGAGAGCACGTTTTACGATCCGCACGGCTTACCGAATTCGCAGGACCCAAAGCGCGTCGACACGATGAGCGCCTACGACCTGGCGATGCTGGCGATCGAAGTGATGAAGTATCCGCTGCTCCGCGAGTACGCGAAGACGCCGACCCTGCCGTTCTCGAACGGCACGTTCACTGCCGGCCTGACGAATCCGAATCATCTGATCAATCCGCATAAGCGCGACTACTTCGCCGATGCGACCGGCATCAAAACCGGTTACTCGGCACCTGCCGGCTACTGCGTCACGGCGTCAGCGACGCGCGGCAACATGAACCTGATTTGCGTTGTCATGGGTGCGAAAGCTCCGAATGGACCCGGCAGTTCATTCGAGATCGCCGCGAGGCTCATGAACGACGCCTTCAGCCACCATCGAGTACTCACAGCCGTGAAAAAAGGAGCAGTCGTTGGTCAGGTCGGCGTCGCTGACGGTCAATCGAAAACTGTTCCCGCGGCGGCCGGCGCTGACGTCAACGCGCTCGTGAAACGCGGCGACGAAGGTACGATCAGGGTTTCTCTCGCGCCCTCGCCAGTCGCTGCGCCCGTCCGCGCAGGCCAGCAGGTTGGGTGGGTGGTGGTTACCGAGTCCGGACACCAGATCAATCGAGTGCCAGCGGTTGCCGCGACAAACGTCGAGAAACAGCCGTTGTGGAAAAAGTTCTGGCCATTCTAGCTATTCGAAGATCACGCGACGACCTTCAATTCTCCACTTTCGTGTTTGCAGCTTCGCCAGCGCCTCAACGTATGCGATGTGCTCCTGTTCGAGAATTCGTGCGGAGAGCGTCTCCGCTGAGTCGTCATTTCGAACTTCTACTGCACGCTGCACGATGATCGGGCCGGCGTCGAGGTTTTCATCGACGAAATGCACTGTGCAACCGGAGACTTTGACGCCGTACGCCAGCGCCTGCGCCTGCGCATCCACGCCCGGAAAAGCCGGCAATAGCGAAGGATGAATGTTCAGGATGCGGTGCGGGTATGCCGCGACGAAGGCCGGTGACAGACGCCGCATGTAGCCAGCCAGACATATAAAATCGGGCTCCGCCTCGGCCAGAACTCGGAGCACATCTTCTTCGTGCCCCTCTCGCGTCGGATATTGGCGATGATCGATCACATGCGCGGAGAGCCTGAGCTCGCGTGCGCGCGCGAGGCCTGCCGCATCGGGCCGATTTGAAATCACGCAGACGATTTGCGCGTCGAGCTTGCGATTCGCGATCGCCTCTTGAATCGCCGCGAAATTCGATCCTCGCCCGGACAGAAGAATCGCCAGGCGCACTACTCGATCCAGGAGGCGAAGCCTGCCGGCGGCGCGTCATACGTGACGCGGCCCGATCCCTTCACGATGTTTCCGATGAAGAAGTATCGCTGTCCGATTTGGGCAAAATGTTTTGTGACGCGATCGATGCTGTCGGCGCCGACCATCATCACCATTCCGATTCCCATGTTGAACACGCGCAGCATCTCTTCGCGTTCGATGTTGCCTTTTTCAAAAAGGAATCGAAAGAGCGGCGGGACCGGCCACGATCCGAGCTTGATCTTCGCGTCGAGTCCATCGGGCAGCACGCGCGGGATGTTGTCCGTTAGGCCGCCGCCGGTGATGTGGGCCAGCGCGTGAATGGCGCGCTCTTCGATGAGCGAAATTAACGGCTTGAGATACGAGATGTGTGGCTGCAGCAGCGCCTCTCCGATTTTTCCGATGCCGGGAACGACCGATTGATGATCGTATCCGAGCTGATCGAAGAAAATCCGCCGCGCGAGCGAGTAGCCGTTCGTGTGCAGTCCGGCCGACGGCAATCCGATGAGGATGTCGCCTTCACGCACGGCTTTTCCGTCGAGCAGATTTTTTTCATCGACCACGCCGACGATGAAGCCGGCGATGTCGTAGTCATCATCCCCATAGAAGCCGGGCATCTCGGCGGTTTCGCCGCCAATCAACGCGCAGCCGTTCTCCGTGCAGCCGCGGGCCATTCCGCGAACCACATCGGTCATGACTTTCGGTCGCAGCCTGCCAGTCGCGTAGTAGTCGAGAAAAAAAAGTGGGCGGGCGCCCTGCACGAGGATGTCGTTCACACAGTGGCATACGAGATCGTATCCGACGGTGTCGTGGACCTTCATCGCCTGCGCGACACGCAGTTTCGTGCCGACGCCGTCGGTCGATGAGACGAGGATCGGGGATTCCAGGCCACTGAAATTTGCGCGGAAAAGGCCGCCGAAGAGGCCGATGTCGGAGACGACATCGGGCGTGAAGGTGCCTCGCGCGATGTGACGAACCTCGCGAAGCGCTTCATCCTGCGCGTCGATGTTGACGCCGGCATCGCGATACGACGTCTTGTCGGGCACGGCGGGCGAGTTTAGCAGGCTTCGCGATGTCATCCCGAGCGTAGCGAGGGAACGGTGTGGACGGGAGGAGGCCGCTATGTTCGCGGACATCGTCGTACCGCCCACCCACACCGCTTCCTCGCTACGCTCGGAATGACACCTGCCTGCTAGCATGCGCTGCTTGTGGGACAGTTTCTCCTCATCACTACACTGCTTTCGATCGCCGGGCTCATCGCCACGAGCGTCGCCGGATTCATCGCCGCGCCCGGTCATTACGCGCAGCACATTTTTCTCGCGCTCGGAACGGTGGTCATCGGCCTCTTCTCACAGTCGATGACGATGTTCTTTTTCATCGGCACAGGCAAACAGTTGAAGGACAAGGCAAAAGGTGGCGAGCACGAACCCGATGTACGAAAAGCAACGCGCGCGCTGGCGATGCGAGTCTCGCCGATCGCCACTTACGCGATGGCTGCGCTGATGACGACATTCATCATGGGCGGCGGAGTATCGACCGGCAAGACGCCGCGCTGGCTGCATCTCTCGCTTTCGGCGATGACGATTCTTTTCTACTCGCGCGCGTATTGGGTGGAGATTCAGGCGATGGAGAAGAACGCGCGCTTGATCGAGGAATATCTCAACGATTGACCGCTGCCGCTGCCTCTCGGTCGCAGAGCTCCGTGCACGCGTGAACAAGGTGCGTGAACTCTTCGATGTCGAACGGCTTTGAAAGAAACCGACAAATCGGTTCCGGATATTCGCCGCGGATCACAGAGCGGTCTGCGGAGACAACGATGACAGTTTTCAGCACTTGGAGATGATGCGTCTTGAGATAGCTGATGACTTCGCCGCCGTGAGTTTCCGGACGGCGAAGATCGATCACGATCAGGTGATAGCCATCGGGCCCGATCCTGGCGATCGCTTCTGAGCCTGTTCGGCAATCTTCAACCGAGAATCCTTCGCGGCGCAGGATCGTTCTGAATAGCGAGCAGATCGCTGGATCATCCTCAACGACAAGTGCATGACAAGGTCGAGGGCCCACTCCGCTTGTCATTGCAAGTGACAAGCCGCGAGATCATTAAGTCCGATACAGCGCAGCTCCCCAATGCAGGCCGGAGCCGAGGGCGGTGAAGCAGATCAGCATGCCGGGTTTGATTCGGCCGTCTCGCACACATTCGTGATAGAGGATCGGCAGCGTGCCCGCAGTCGTGTTGCCGTAGCGCTCGATGTTGTGCGGTACTTTTTCAGATGGGAGTGCGAGCGCCTTTCCGACGCCTTCCACGATGCGCAGATTTGCCTGATGAACCATCAGCAGATCGATGTCGGTTACGTTGACTCCTGCCGCTGCGCAGACGGCGCGGACTGATTCGGGCATCCGCGAAACCGCTTGTTTGAAAACTTCGCGGCCTTCCATCACCGGGATCGGCTCAGCACGCTCGACCTGCTCCTTGTCGACATAAGGCCGCCGCCGAAAACCAACGCCGGGAACGTAGAGCGCTTCGATGTTCGATCCGTCGGTGAAAAGTTTTGCTGCGATGAATCCTCGATCGCCATCCTCCGAAGATTCGACCACCACCGCGCCCGCCCCGTCCCCGAACAACACAGTGCGATCTCGAATGCTCGTGTTGAACGCGTACTCCTCCGGCGTGAGCTCGCGCGCCGTTCCTCCGATCGTCGATTCCCATCCCATTTCCCACGGCATGAACGGCGTGTGCACATCGGCGCCGATCAGGAGCAGGCGCCGGTATTTGCCGCTCTGAATGAGCGAGTCCGCAAGGTCGAGTCCGTAGAGGAATCCGGAACACTGCTGGCGAATGTCGAATGTCGGAATCGTTTCAGGAAAGCCCATCTTCGCCTGCAGGACGGGACCGTTGCCCGGAAAATAAAAATTCGGCGTCATTGTGGCGAAGATGACCGCATCGATTTCCTTTTTGGATCGCCGAGCATCAGCGAGTGCCGCCTCGGCCGCGATCGAGCCTAACTCCGCGGAGCCCTGTCCGGGATCCGCGTAACGCCGCTCTTCGATGCCGCTGCGCGTACGAATCCACTCCTCGGTGGTGTCCATCAACCGCGTCAGCGCTTCGTTGCGCACGACGTTTTTCGGGACGCCGATACCGCTGCCGGTGATGACAGATTTCATTCGAGAAGCAGGATCATGCGTCAGCTTTCGAGTGGAGCGCAAGTAAGTCGTCTTTTTCGAATCGATACTTGCGACCACAGAACTGACAGACGACCTCCGTCTCGCCGTGCTCGATCATGTCCCGTAACTCGTCGGGCGTGAACAGCGCCAGTGGAGCGAGCGCGCGCTCGGGGCTGCACGTGCAGGTGTAACTGAGTGGCACATTGAAGCTCGAATCGATCTGTTTGTAGCTGCAGCCCTCGAACACCGTAGCTACGACATCTTCGATGCGCATTTTTTGAAGGAGTGTGCTGAGAGGCGGCGCGTGCTTGATCCGCTTCTCCACGCGATCGATCGATTCCTCACTCGCGTGCGGAAAGCTTTGGATGACAATGCCGCCGGCGGCAGCAACGCCGTCGCGGCGATTCAGGACGCCGAGGAGGACGGCGGAGGAAATCTGTTCGGAGCCGGCGAGATAGCGCGTCAGGTCCTGCGCGACGCCGCCACCTTCGAGCGTGATTTGCGAGGTGTACGGTTTGCCCGCCGGCGGCGTGCCACGAACGACAGTCAGCAGCCCGCGGCCGATTGCCCGCCTGACATCGAGCGTTTCGTCTTGCGGAACGGGGTTCGCCACGTAACCGCGCGCGGCGCCGGCCACGTTCGCCTCGGCGATGATTATGCCGAGCGGGCCATCGCCTTCCAGCCGTAATGTGACATATTGATGTTTAACATTCTTGTCTAGCAATCTTGCCAGTAAAAGTGACCCTGTCAGCGCGCGGCCGAGGGCGTCGGTGGCAACCGGCGCGAGGTCGAGAAGCTGACGAGCGGTCTCAACGGTGTGGGTGGTCTGGGCGGCGATGATGCGGAAGTCTCCTCCCTCCGCCATCCCCTGGATCAAACGGTCCTGCTCCCTGGTCCAGTGCTAAACGCAGAGTACGCGAGGTTTGTTTCGCGCGGGCTCAGCGTTTGCTCGAAGCGGCGCGAGGAGGATTTATGACTCGCATCATCGTGCTTGCGGTAGCGATTCTTGCGCTCGCGTGCAAAGTGGAAAAGACGGGACAGGACACGTACAAAGTCGTTGCACCGACACCAGCAGCGAAGGCGGCAGCTGAGAAAGCGAAAGAGGAAGCGAAAGGTGCTGCTGAGAAGCTGAAAGAGGCTGCAGAAAAAGTCAAAGAAAAAACGAAGAGCGGGACGACTTCGACGACGGGGACGACATCGACAACGTCGACGACCGAAACCGCCACAAAGACCGAAACACGTTCGAAGAAGTCGTCGCGGTATTGAAATTCACCACTCTCGGCCGCACCGGCGAGCGAGTCTCGGCAACCGGTTTCGGCGCAATGCCGCTGTCGATCAAGGGGCGACCACCCGAAGAGCAGGGACGCGCAGTCATCAACGCGGTCCTCGACGCGGGAGTGACGCTCATCGATACCGCCGACGTCTACTGCCTCAATGATGGGGATCTCGGTCATAACGAGCGTTTGATCGCGGCTGCGATTC
>QHVY01000182.1:0-1094 GCA_003223695.1 Acidobacteriota bacterium | reverse complement strand
GCAATGTCACCGTCGAGCAAATCGATCAGGCGAGCGCGATCGTCCAGGTTCAGTCGGTACAGAATCGGCTCAATCCGTACTTTCGAGAGTCGATCGGGGTCGCCGAAGAGTGCGCGCGACGACAGATCACGTTTCTTGCGTACGGCCCCGTCGGTGGCGGCCGCCTGACCAAAAAGATTCCCGAATTTCCCGTGCTGCAAAACCTCGCCGCCAGTCACCGCTGCTCGCCGCATGCGATCGTGCTGGCGTGGGTGCGCTCGAAGGCAGCCACCGTGGTGCCGATCCCCGGCGCCCGCACGCCGGAGCACGCGATCGACAGCGCCGGGTCGGTCGAATTGGAGCTGACGCCGGACGAGATTGAAAAAATTGACCGGAGCGAATTCTCACGCGTCTGATTTGTTCTATTCTTGCGGCAGATGGAAGCGCACCCCGAGCAGTTCGTCGAAACGCAACGCTGGAGCGTTGACGATTCGGCTGCTCTGTACATGATCGAGCGGTGGGGCGCGGGGTACTTCGGAGTCGGGCCGAACGGCGACCTCACCGTCGCGCCGTTGCAGGAAAACGGCACCGCCATTCCGATCATTGACGCTCTCCGCGAAGCGCAGGCGCTCAACCTCAACACGCCGATTCTGATTCGCTTTCAGGACCTGCTGCGGCATCGCGTCGAAAATCTGAACCACGCGTTTCAGCGGGCGATCGCCGATCACAACTATCGCGGGGCATACCGCGGGGTCTTTCCGATCAAGGTGAATCAGTTGCGCGAGGTCGTGGAAGAGATCCTTGACGCTGGGAGGCCGTTTAACTACGGGCTCGAAGTCGGCTCGAAGCCCGAGGTTTACGCGGGCCTGGCGCTTCACAGCGATCCTGAATCGCTCATCGTGTGCAACGGCTACAAGGACTCGGCCTACATTCGCATGGCGATGTTAGGCCGCAAACTCGGCAAGAAAGTGATCGTGATCGCCGAGAAGCTTTCCGAGCTGCGCGCGATCACGAAGATCGCCGCGGACATGAACGTCGAGCCGTGGATCGGCATCCGCGTGCGTCTGCTCTCGAAAGGCTCTGGAAAATGGGCCACCTCTGGCGGTGAGCATGCG
>QHVY01000248.1 GCA_003223695.1 Acidobacteriota bacterium | reverse complement strand
GACGTGATCGCCAGGGCGTGCGCCGGATCGGCCATGATGCTGCTCTCGGTGATCTCCACTTTCACGAATCGCGGATCCATCTTCCACTTATCGAGCGCCGCCTGAATTTTGACCGGCAGCGTCTGATCCTGAAGGCTCTTCGCCGAAATGTTCACGGCGACGTGCACCGGCGCACCGGCGTTGTGCCATTCGCGGCACTGCCGCAGCATGCGATCGATGATCCAATCGGTCATCGGCTTGATGAGTCCCGTGCGCTCGGCCACCGGTATGAACGCCCCCGGCGGCAGCAATCCTCGGTTAGGGTGATTCCAGCGGATGAGCACCTCCGCTCGGGTCATCAGTCCGCTGGTGAGGTGAAGCTTCGGCTGGTAGTAGAGCTCGAATTCATCGCGCTCCATCGCCCGGCGCATCTCGACGGTCAGCGCGAGCTGGTCGGGCGTGCGCGACTCGTGCTCCTGATTGTGAAATGCATAGCCAACGTTTGCCTCTTTGGCCGCGTACATCGCCGCGTCGGCGCGACGGAGGAGCGCTCGTGCATCCGTGCCGTGCGTCGGATAGATGGCGATGCCGATGCTCGCGCTCACCTCGAGCAGGTGGCCATCGATCGCGAACGGCTGCTGCAACGAGTCGAGAATTCGACGGGCCACCGCAGCCACGTCATTCGAGTCGCTGGCGCGCGTCAGAAACAGACCGAACTCGTCGCCGCCGAGGCGGGAGAGCGTCTCGTTGGGATGGAGCAGAGTGCGCAACCGGTCGGCGATCTGCTTCAGCAGCATATCGCCGAAGTGATGACCAAACGTGTCGTTGATCTCTTTGAAGCGATCAAGGTCCATGAGCAACAGCGCGGCGAGCGTCTTCTGCGTCCGCGCGTTGTCGATGGCTTTCTCGAGCCTCTCGAAGAGAAGCATTCGGTTCGGCAGATCGGTCAAGGCGTCGTAGGTCGCCTGACGGCGAAGCATCAGGAGCTGGTTCTTCGTCTCGGTGATGTCGCGCAGATAGGCGACCCAGTGGGTTAGATTTCCGTTCTCCTGGATCGGAACGAGGTGAACATCGAGCTCGAACTCCGATCCGTCATTTCTGCGCGCCGTTGCTTCGCCGTCGAAGAATTCCTGCTCGAAGATGTGCTCGAGCATGTCGTCGAAGATCGCCTGGTGCCGCTCCACGATGCCGAGGGCGACGAGAGTTTGTCCGAGGGCGGCTTCGCGCTTCGTACCGTACAACCTGCAGAAACCATCATTGACGAATGCGATGCGAGGGCCCTTATCTTCATTGACAGATGTGAGGATCGCGATACCGTGCTCGGCGGCATCGACGGCACTGCCGAGAAGACGCAGTTGCTCGGTGGAAAGCTCGGACATGGGGTCTATTGATGATAGCAGTGGAACGACGAGGGCACCTGATTCCGGCGCTGGCTCGGTGCCCTTCCTGTGAACGCGACGATCTCGAGGTGCTCGTCCAGCGAGACCGCGTGAGCAGGGAATTCGAGGAGCGCCGGAGATTTTTTGCTGCCGGATTGGCCGCGATGTTGACGAGGCGGAGCAAGAAGACACAGCGAACGTCGGCCGAACGGAGTTCTGGTGATCCGCACGCCGAACGCCGACTTCTACCGATCGCGCGGCTTCGAAGCGATAGCGCAAACAACCGACGCGCACATCAATCCTGGCGTTCGCCCGCTCACGATCAACGCGAGACTCGAAGCAGCGCGGCTCGCGAATGCGCTCCGGTTTGCGTGGATCGAGGCCACGTTTTTGCACACCCATGACGTGGAGGCTGCTATGCCGGAAAAATCAACCATTCAACGGGCAAGAAAAGACAAAGCGCAGGGAAAAGCGCCGACGACACAGGCCGGCGAATTCGTGCGCGAAGAGATGGAGCACATCCGCCGCGGCAAGCACGGCGCGCGATCGACGAAGCAGGCGATCGCCATCGGTCTGTCAAAGGCGCGGCGTTCGGGAGTGAACCTTCCGGCGCCGAAACCTGGTCAGGCGAGCGCGCGTACGCGGAAGTCGGCTGAATACGCGCTCCATCGACGCGGAAAGAAAACCTCTGGAAGGCGCTCACGTGCGATCAGCGGCGCGTTGAAGCGCGAGGGACATTCCGCGGCGTCTCGCAGCGCTCTCGCACGTCAGGCGCACACGTCGGCCCAGAAGCGCGGTCCAACGGCACGCCATCGAGCGGCGGTGAAGGCCGTCAGGACGAAAGGCGCGGCGGGACGCCATCGCGCAGCAGTAAAAGGTGCGCGCACACGAGCGCGACATTCGCACTGATGTCATCCCGAGCGTAGCGAGGGACCGGTGTGGAGGGGCGGGACGCGGCTGTGGGCAACGTGGCTCGCGCCTCCCATCCCACACCGATCCTTCCCCTTCGCTCCGCTCAGGGTCAGGATGACGCCTGCGGCGTCACTTCGCCGTCAGATGCGAGGCCGGGAATGACGATTGGTACTTTTCAGGCTGCAGCAGATCGCGGGCGCTCGAGTCGTTTTTCAGATACGCGTCCCAGAACGCGAGTGAGGTGATCTTCACAACATTGAAGATCTGCCGCTCGTTGCCGAACACAACCGCGCCGCGCTGCTGTTGCTGCGCGGGAATCGGCTGTCCATATGGGTTCGTCTGTGCGGGGTAGTTTGTCGTCGACGCCATTTCGAAAAAGCCGACCTGCCCTGTGAACGACGAGTACCGCGCGCCATCGATCAGAACGAAGTATTTGTCGCCCGCCGGGCTGTCCTCGAATGCCTGCTTGCGCCAGTTCGCGTCTTCGGTCTCGTTTGCTCCGCGGTCATTTGTGCCGGTCATGAAAAGCGCAGGAATGGTCACACCGCTCCACGATTGCGCTGTCGTCCCGCGATTCGCCGCCACGCCTTCGGGCGAGAAGGCCTCGATCGCACGCACGCGCGGATCGCTGAGCGTTAGCGGAGGATTGCCAAACGTGCGCATGCCGGCGATGAGCATCGCCGTGAACGCGCCGTATCCCTGACCGGCCACGCCGATCTTCGCGTGATCGAGTTTGCCGACGAGCTCCGGAAATTGCCGCTCCAGACCGTCGAGCGAGTTGATCACCAACTCAATGTCGGCGGCGCGGTTCTGCCACTGCGACTCGCGCTCCTTATCCCAGATCTGCTCCGCCGGATTGTTTTGCTGCAGCGGAATGATGACGCCTTGCTGCTGCGGATTGCGGCCGCGGCGCTGGTTCGTCGCTGGCGGAGGGATGATCTCACGCGAGGG
>QHVY01000247.1 GCA_003223695.1 Acidobacteriota bacterium | reverse complement strand
CCGCTGTACTTCTGCGTCACGTATTCGACCTTCGCCAGCATGTTGCGGCTGATCCACAGCCCGCCGCCGACCTGGATGCGATTGACTCTGCCGTTCGAGCTCACGCCCGAGATTTGGTTTGCGTTCGCCGCGCTGTATCTCGCTACGGCGTAGGTCGCCGGGCTGAACTTGTACATCGCTTGCGCTGCGTAATAGGACCAGCGCTCTTCCGGAGTTCCCGGCGCAGGGCCGTTGACGTCGGTGTCGCGCGTGATTCCGTAGTGGGCATAGAGCTTCACCGGAATCTGTGCTTCGTCGAAGGTGACATCGCCTTGATACGCGGTCATGTCTTTGCCGGTGTTCGGCAGGACATCGCCGGGAGCTTGTCCGCCGCCTAACACTGCGCCGTAACGCTCGCCGCTGCGATTGCCGGAGAACAGCGTTGCCCGTCCGGTGACGGACTCTTCGTGATTTACGCGATAAAACGATCCCGACAGGCGAAGAGGCTTGATCGGATACGCGTAGAGCTTTCCGTTGAATCCGTAACCGCGGCCGGTGCTGAAGTCTTCGGTGTTCGTGCCGTTGGTGATCGCGCCGACCCAGCCGAAGCGTCCCGGCTTGCTCATCGCTTGCACGCCGACGGACACGAAGTTGGGATCGATCACAAAGTTGCCGACGAGCGGGTTCTTTTGCACTTTGGCGTTGTTCGAGCGCCAAACTTGCTGATCGCCGAAGTCGACGAGGAACGCACCGGCTTTCAGGTCCACGTGCTTGAAGACGGGCTTGAGGAAGGAAAGCGACTGCAGGTTTTCGGGAACGTCCTTCATGAGCAGGTAGCCTTGGTTGCCGTAGGTGGTCGACGGGTGATTCCGGCTCGCCAGGTAGAGATCGAAATACAGCTCGATCTCCTGCTTTTTCCCGAACTCGCCGAGGAATCCGAGGTCGCCGTAGGCGGTCTGCATGCCGGCGGAGAGCTTGCCCATGTTGAGGCCTTTCGCATCGAACACGTTGCTTTGCTGCAACGCCTGCGCGGTACCGACCGTGTCGAGAGTGATGAAGAGCTTCGATGTTTCAGAATCGGAGATCTTCAGTTGCGCTTGCGCCGGGATCGACACGATCAGCGCGAGCGCGATCAGTGTGAGTGAAATCAGGTTTCTTTTCATATGCATCCTCCGCTGTGCATTGTGGGTTTGCGGAGGCGATCGCACGATCTGCGTTCGGGCTGTTTGAAGAACGCGGAGGGATTGCCGGCGTACTACCCGAACGGATGGGTGGGAGGAGCGGGCGCCCGGCACCCTCAGCCGTGTGGACGGCTTCTAATGACTGCGACCTTGCGTTTGTCACCCCGAGCGTCAGCGAGGGGCCTGGAGGGAGGTTGGCGCGAACGTATCTCTCATGCCGCCCACGCCTCCAGGCCCTCGCCGACGCTTGGGGTGACAGCGTGGCGCGATGCCGTTCGTGTCGGCTTCACCGGCGGGCGCGCCGTCTGCGCGGCTCAGGATAACGCGGCGTAGACTCGCCCCATGAACTGGATCGTAAAGAACTTCCTGCGCGGCCTGGTCATCATCCTTCCCATTGCCCTGACCATCTATCTTTTCTACGAGGCATTTGTCCGGCTCGATCGATTGCTTCCTCTGAAAGTGCCCGGTGCCGGGTTGGCGATCCTGATCGTGCTGACGGTTCTCGTCGGCGCGCTGGCATCGAACTTCTTCGTGCGGAAGTTTCTCCAGCTCGCCGACCTCATCTTCACTCGCGCGCCGATCGTGCGACTGATCTACGCGGCGATCCGCGATCTGCTGGAGGCTTTTGTCGGCGACCAGAAGCGATTCAATCAGCCGGTGGCGGTCTTGCTGATTGACGGGGTCCGCGCTATCGGCTTCATGACCCAGGACGACCTCGGCTTTCTCTCCATGCCGGGCCAAGTCGCCGTTTACCTGCCGTTCTCCTACAGCGTGGCCGGAGGTCTGGTCGTCGTGCCGAGCTCGCGGGTCGAGCGGTTGCCGATCGACAGCGCTTCCGTCATGGCTCTGGTGATCTCCGGAGGCGTCTCGCGCGTCGCGGGTACAAGTGTTGATATGATCGCGCCGCTGTAATGGCGCAGATTTTTCACCGCAGCACGAACACGCTTTCGCGCGTCACGATCTTTGGTGCGGTGTTCATCATCGCCTTTATTTTCTGGGTCATCGGCGGCATCGTGCGTTCGCCATATGCCACCGATCAGGGGATCGCGCGCGAACAACCGGTTCCGTTCAGCCATCAGCATCACGTCGCAGGATTGGGAATCGATTGCCGCTACTGCCACACGTCGGTCGAGACCTCGAACTTCGCTGGCATTCCGCCGACGCAGACCTGCATGAACTGCCATTCCCAGATCTGGACGAACGCGGCGATGCTCGAACCGGTGCGCGCCAGCTTCGCCAGCGGACGACCGCTAGTGTGGTCGCGCGTGCATCGGCTGCCGGACTTCGTCCATTTCAATCACAGCATTCACGTGGCGAAGGGAATCGGGTGCGCCACTTGCCACGGCCGCATCGACAAAATGGCGCTCACGTATCAGGCTGCGCCGCTGACCATGCAGTGGTGCCTCGACTGCCACCGCCATCCCGAACAATTCGTCCGTCCGAAGGATCAGGTCTTCAACATGGCGTACGCGGCGGCGAATCAGGAAGAGCTTGGGCCGCAACTGGTTCGCGCTTACAACATTCAGAGTCTGACGCACTGCTCGACATGTCATTACTGAGATGAGCAAAGAATACTGGCGCAGCCTTCAGGATCTCTCGCGCAGCGACGATTTCGAAGAGATTTTGCATGACGAATTTCCGCGCCAGGCGATGGCCCTGGACGCCGGCGTCGATCGGCGCGATTTCGTCAAGCTCATGGGCGCATCGGTCGCTCTCGCCGGCCTAACAGCCTGCAATCGTCCCGCCGAGAAGATTGTGCCGTACGTTCGGCAGCCGGAGGACCTCATTCCCGGCAAGCCGCTCTTTTTCGCGTCGACAATGACGCTCGGAGGTCTCGGCACAGGAGTCCTCGTCGAAAGTCACATGGGAAGGCCGACGAAGGTCGAAGGCAACCCCGATCACCCCGCGAGCCTCGGCGCCACCGATGCGTTCATGCAGGCCTCGATTCTTGGTCTGTACGACCCCGACCGTTCGCAGGTCGTGCGCAACATCGGCGAGATTTCCACGTGGAGCGGGTTCATTGCCGCGCTGCAGCCGATTCTGAAAAATCCAGGCGGCCTGAGGATCCTCACTGAGGCCATCACGTCGCCGACGCTCGGCGCTCAGATGCAGCAGCTCCTCGCGCAATATCCCGGGATGCAGTGGCATCAGTGGGAGGCCGTGAGTCGCGACAACGTCCGCGAAGGACTGCGCACTGCGTTTGGCGCGTATGTGAACGCGGTCTATCACTTCGATAAGGCGAACGTCATTGTGTCGCTCGACTCCGATTTCCTGGACAGCGGTGCGGGACACCTTCGCTACGCGCGCGATTTTGCGTCGCGCAGGCGCGTGCGGCACGGCGTCACAACGTCGATCAATCGGCTGTATGCGATCGAGTGCTCACCTTCAGGCACCGGCGCGGTCGCCGATCACCGCATTCCAATGCGTTCGTCGGAAGTCGAACTCTT
>QHVY01000246.1:5633-8692 GCA_003223695.1 Acidobacteriota bacterium | reverse complement strand
CATGGCATTTGTCCTGTCCTGCACGATGTCCGATCGGATCGCGGCAGTGGGAATGGTAGGAGCTGCGCAGACACTGCCATGGAGCTGGTGTACAGAACGTCGAGCCGTCCCGATGATTGCTTTTCACGGGACGGATGATCGCTTCGCCTTTTACAACGGCGGCCAGTCGTGGGTCGCCCCTCGTCCCTTTCCGCCGGTCCCGATATGGACCGCGAACTGGGCGCGAAGAAACCGCTGCGCACCCAAGCCAGTCGAGTCGGTAGTGGCGCCTGATGTCACGCGCCGCGAATATACGCAATGTGCGGAAAACGCGGCCGTCGTGCTCTACATCGTGCAGGGAGGTGGACATACCTGGCCCGGCGGCGGTCCGCTGCCGAAGTGGTTTGTCGGGTCGGACAGCCGCAGCATCGATGCAACGATCGAGATGTGGGCGTTCTTTCGTGCGCATCGGCTTTCGAAAAAGTAGCAAGCGGCGCAGCCGGCATGGCGAACGACGTTGTCTGTCAAGTCCGGGCGGATTAGACTCCGGCCTTACGCAAGGAGGCGCTCATGAGGTCAGTACGGACTGGTGCTAGCCTTTGTGTTGTCGCGTTTCTTTTACTGGCGGGAACTCCTTGCGCGTCAGGTCAATCACAAAGAATGCGCGCTGTACGGCCGCCGGTGCAGCGCTCGAGCGAGGAGCGGATCGATGCTGCGCTTGCTGCAGGGCAGATCGATAGCGAGACCGCGCTCCTCTACAAGGTGTTTGCGGCGTTTGGAGACTGCCGCTTGCCGGCTTCGTTAGCGGGAGACGCCGGACCGCTGATGGATTCGATGATCATCGCCGAAGTGCGCGCGCGTTTTTCACAACTCTCAGCGGCGACAAAGGCGACGCTGCAGCCGTTTCTGCTCGCGCCGGGCGTCCACGGAAGCTGGGTCGAACTGGAGAGCAACTGCTACAACAGGCGGTTCGCAAAAGGATCGTTGGGCGTTGAGGTCACACCGACAGTCGACTGGATCACCATCAGTGCGGAGAACGCCAAAGCGACCGTTCGATATCGGAAGGATCGTCCGGAGGACGCTGGGCGCGCGCAGGTCATGAAGCAAGCGCTCGATCGAAGCTGGACCAAGCTGACTGGTTTCTTTCAAACCGAGCCGGTGGAGGATACCGGAGCCGAGTTTGGAGACCTGGGCGACGGTCGAATCGACATCTATCTCACGCCCATCGAGGAGCCCGGACAACGAGAGACGGTTGGAGGTGTGTTCCACAGTGCTGGATGTGGGTCATCAACCGGCTACATCACCATGAACACCGCGCTGCCGGATTCAGACCTCGATGACAGGCTGAGAATCGCCCATGAGCTGACACACGCGATCACCGCGAGCTTCGGCGGCGGCGCATGCGATGACTATCGGTGGCTGACAGAAGCAACGGGTGTGTGGGGCGAGCACTTCGTGTATCCCGAAATCTTCACGCGCCGAGGCGCATCGTCCTTCCTGTCCGATCCCAACCTCCCACTCGAGACGCGCAACGGCATTCATGAATACGGCGCGTATCTGTTTCTTTTCTTCCTGGAGCTCGGACTGCCGCAGCCCTCCCTCATCCGTTTGATCTGGGAAAACTCCAAGCAGGCCGACAGCTTGGTGAACATCGACGGCGTCCTGAACGCCGAACAGTGGGGCGGCTTCCAGAAAGTCTGGCCCATGTTTGTTCGATACAACTGGAATCAGGAGCCGGTGGATGACTACCACCGTTGGGATCCTCTTCCCACGGCATTCGCGCTCACGGCGAGAGAAACGCTCAACACCAAGATAAACAGCGACGAGAAGAGTGCGGAGGCGGTCGACTCGCCGAAGCAGCCGCTTCATCATCTGTCTGCACAATACTTTCGCCTTCGTCCGTTCATGAATGGCTCGTCCGTGTTGTTCCTGAACGGTTGGACGTTCAAAGCGGATAAGAACGCTGTGGATATCGACTTCCAGCCAGTCGCGTACACCAGCGTGCCCCTAGACGATTCGAAAAAGACCGACACCATCCAGGTCGAGGCCCTGGAGAAAGTCAACGGCAAATGGACGAAGCATGTGAACGCGAGTCACTGGACGGACAAATCCTTCGTCGCGTACTGCCGTGACAGGAGCGATGAGCGGCTGGAAGAGCTCGTGATCATCGTCTCGAACAGTGAGTTTCGCGATCGGAACAAGACCTACGAACCTGGGCAATATCCTCTCGTCCTCTTCGAGTCGAACATCGCCTGTGGAGAATGGCAAGGGGTCGCCCAGATGGATTGGAACTGGGACGAAGGAGCCTTGTTGACACAGAAGGCCGTGAACCTGTCATGGAAACGCGTGTCGGCGGAGGCGGCTCAAATGCCGTACAAGAACGGGACCGCTGTCCTGGGCTATGACTTTGTCGCGTCCGGAACGATCGCCTGGAGCGGGCATGGAGCGGTCGAGCCTCCGTGCTGCACAGCGTCCGGGGATGGAACGGTTGATGCCGCGCAGAAGTCGTTGATGACGACGTTCAACTTCTTGCCGATTGGCTCTTCGCTCTATCGCCGATATTCCGGCGCCGCCGGAGCAACTCCGCCGCCGATGGTTCCCGTCTCCTGCCAATGCGATCCGCCGGTGACCGAACCGCCGATTCCTCTCTTCACCTGGTGGGTGGCAACGACTGAAGATGAACAGCGACCGCTGATCGGCAATGACGGAAAGATGATGCAGGGGCAAATCGGCACCGTCCTAAAATTCACGTGGAATTTCACCGCGAGCGGCCCACAGTAGTAACGATCAGCGCTGATGCGAGAGTCGATCTCGTAGGACCGAGACGATGCCGGTGGTGAGATCCATGATGGAAAGGTGGAGGCGATGATTTCAGAACCCTGGCTGAGAGGCAGAGACGAAGTTCGAACGCTTTCCTGCGCGTTGTCTGACCGCATCGCTCTTTCACAGGACCGCTGATCCGCTCGCCCTATACAACGGCGGTATGTCGTGGGTAGCACCCCATCCATCGGATCGACCAGCCGCAGCATCGATTGAAGCACCCGGCGTGATCGTGAACGAGATCCGCCTCATGGCTCGCG
>QHVY01000246.1:3872-5570 GCA_003223695.1 Acidobacteriota bacterium | reverse complement strand
CTCGTGCTCACTGGCACCACCGGGCTGATCGATGCGATCAGCGTCCTCGGTCTCGGCCATGTGTTCACGGCGAACATGACGGGGAATGTTGTGTTCCTCGGCTTTGCAGCAGCGCGTGTGCCGGGATTCAGTGCGGTCCGCTGCGGGTGCGCGCTGTTGGCGTTCCTGATCGGTGCGGTCGGCGGAGGCGCGCTTGCGGCTGCGATGCAAGGCACGCAGCGGCGCTGGCTCCTCACCGCTTCAGCGATCGAATGCGGGCTGTTCGCACTTTCAGCAGCGTTGTCGGCCGGCTATCGCGCGTCGGCAGCACTGCCGAACACACGCGTGATGGCGTTGCTTGCTTTGACAGCATCGGCCATGGGTGTCCGCAACGCGACGGTCAGGCGTCTGGCCGTTTCCGATCTGACGACCACAGTGCTCACGTTGACATTGACGGGCCTGGGCGCAGATTCGAGTCTCGCCGGCGGAAACAATCCGAGGTGGGGGAGACGCGTTCTTGCCGTCGTGGCGATGTTCATCGGCGCGGCCGCCGGCGCATGGTTGATGTTGCGTTACGGCCTGGCGCTTCCGCTCGCTATCGCCAGTGCGGGCGCGCTCACGCCGATCGTGTATGCACGTCGGTACGCGGCCGACGCTGACACATAATTCGGCTCGATGAAAGCGATTCAGCTCGACGCGCCTGGCCCACCCGAAGCACTTCACATCCGCGAATTACCGCTGCCCATTCCTTCTCCGGGTTGGGTGCGCATCCGCGTTGAAGCGTTCGGTCTGAATCGTTCCGAGCTGCATCTCCGGCTCGGCTTCGCGACCAATGCGTCTTTTCCGCGGGTGCCTGGCATCGAGTGTGTTGGAACTATTGATGACTCGAATGGCACATCGTTACACCGCGGCCAGAAAGTCGTCGCGATGATGGGCGGCATGGGCCGGCAGTTCGATGGCGGGTACGCGGAGTTCGTCGTCGTACCCGCGTCGCAGGTGATACCGATTGAAACCGACTTGCCATGGGAGACGGTCGGCGCGATTCCCGAGATGGTGCAGACCGCGTACGGATCGCTAACGATCGGTCTCGATTTGCAGCCGGGCCAAACGTTGTTGATCCGCGGCGGCACAACGTCTGTCGGTATGGCCGCCGCGACGATCGCGCGGCAAATCGGCGCGACAGTCATCGCCACCACGCGTCAGCGAGCGCGCCTTAGCGCTCTCGCGGAAAACGGCGTCGATCATCCACTGGTCGACGACGGGTCGATCGCGGATGCTGTGCGCGCACTTGCACCTGACGGTGCCGACGCGGTTCTCGAGCTTGTGGGTGCGAACACACTGCGCGACTCGTTGCGCGCGACTCGACTTCATGGGACCGTGTGCTTCACCGGAATGGTGTCGAACGAATGGACGATTCGTGACTTCTATCCGATCGATTTCATCCCGAGCGGCGTGCGCCTCACGGCATATTCAGGCGAGGCAGCGGACTTGCCCGCTGTAGTCCTTCAACGCTTTCTCGACGACGTCGCGACCGGGCGCATGCGTGTCGCCATCCATCGCGTATTCGACATGGCGGACATTGCGGAGGCACATCGGATCATGGAGAGCAACGGCGCGGTAGGGAAGATGGTCGTCCGCGTGAGCCACGGCGAGGACTGAGACGCAGTTCTGCAGGATCGAAAACGGTGGCTGGCGGGGACAATTATCTAACTGCGGTGC
>QHVY01000246.1:0-3840 GCA_003223695.1 Acidobacteriota bacterium | reverse complement strand
TTTCGAAACTCGTCTCATCCAGGAGCGGTTCGAAGACTCCCGTGAACGATATCGCTGATCGAACATCGACTCTCCTTCCGTACCGTCGTCGAATCTGAGATGCAGGCGATATTTCGGCAGCGGCTCGACGGCAACGATGTCGACACTCCAATGGCGCGATTCGCCGAAGCTGCCGCTGTTCGCGAGCCAGGCTCCAGTCAGCGACAAGCTCGGTGCGATGTTGAGTCGCCCACTCGATGATCAGACCAATCGCGCGCGGTTGTAACTCGCGGCTGTAAATTGCGATCCGGTCGATCGTGAAAAGAGCCACACTCGAGCCGTATCGCGCATGAAGTTCATGGTGATCACAATGCCGGAGAATCGACGGATCTCGGCGCAGGCAGCCACCGTATCAGAACGGCGGCTGCTCTCATTTTTCGAATTTGTTCACAGGAGACCGCAACAGTGAGCATGCCGCCCGAAGGCGCTTAGATGCGTCGGCGCGATCACGACGCTTCGCGAGTCGTGGCTCACGACGCATCGATCCTCTCTACGACCGTGCTCGTGGAACGACAGTGACGCGCCTGCGATGTGGACATCGATCCATGCGCGGCTCCGCGCCGATTTCAACCCAGGACCAGCCGGGGACGCCGCACTGCGGACACGTCCACTGTTTGCGCTCGAACTTGCGCGGCGGCGGTGGGACGTCAAAATGACCCTCAGCCTGAGTCATTTTTCCGGCGCCGGCGTGCCGCGGAACTTCGAACGTATCGCCGGCGCCTTCGCTGTTCGGACAATCGGGCCACGGGCACGGCAACTGGCGGTGCTCGTGACGATGCTCGGCGCAGACTTTCATCGAGCGATTCCTGCTCGAGTATTGATGTCGCCTCGGAGCAGTTCCGAATGTTGTCTTGAACGCATTGCGGGAAGCACTCTCAGATGTGTCAGCCGACAAGTCAACTGCGATCGTTCATGGCCGCTCGTTGGCAGGATCGTGCAAGGTCGATGCAATCGCTGACGGAAAGACTGACGCCGCATGTGATGCGTTGCTATCAATTACGGTTTCGGAATGCAAGCGGAGTGAATAGCGTCCAACCCTGACGTGCGGCACTACACGTTCATACCCGCTGGGAGGCAGGGACAATTAACTAACTGCGATCCTCCAATTCGCAGCCTGAAGAGGACAACGAAACCAGATTCGCGCCCGTGAACTTAGTCAATCCGACTGCCGCGGCTCTCACGCCGCCGCCCTCCTCACACCCATTGCCATCAGTGCGATTGCGAGCGCGATCAACATCTATTCGGACAACGTGGGGTCGGTGCCACGTCGTCGTTGCCGATCGTACCGACTCTTGTACCGTCGCCGATCGTGGCGTTCACGGCATTCGACAGCATGACGCTGAACGTTTCGTCCGGCTCGACCGTCGTGTCGCCGTTCACCGGAACCTCTGGTGCGTCGCGCCCGGCGCGAACTGCAGGAGGGAAGACGGCTGGTTTACGTAATCGGAAGGACTCGTGGCTGTGCCGTCCACGGTCGTGAAGTTGACGCTGACGGCGTGCCTGCTCGGATTCGACAGATCCACGCTGAATACGAAATTCGTCGTCCCGCTGTTTCCCTCGGCATGGCTCACGTCGCTGATCGTGATCGAGGGGAGCGGATCGTCATCATCGATCACGAGCACCGCCTGGCTCGGAAAACAGCCGCGCTCGCTGCGTGATCGCCTAACGTGTTGCGGCGCAGTCGTCCCCGCGGCTAGCTTAACCCTTGGCGATGCGGCGGACAGTCGCCTGAACGTCGCCGGCCTTCCCCTCGACCTTCTCCATCGGGTCTTCGGTCACGCCCGCGATTTTTCTGCAGCTTTTTCCCGACTGCGGAGCCAACAGCAGCGCGACCAGCGTGCCCGTGAAGAACTTTCAGTTTTGAAAGACCGAAAGCGCAACAAGGTTTCGCCAAGCGGATTCGTCGGCGAGGGATTTCGGGCGACATGGATGAACAGCGCCGTTCATGCGCGCAAATCCGCCGTTCGTCGCATCGGGCGATGTCTCTTGGAACTCTATTCAGGTCCATAACGGTATCCTCAAAGCCGCGATGTCCGAACTGGCGACGGCGGCAAGACCGGCCGGCTTGATTGCGAAGACAGCGCGGCGCGTTGGCGTCGCGTTGACGATTTCCATCGCGGTCGCGTTCCTGATGATGCACAACGGATGGAGGGGTGGACCCTTCCTGCGCACGATCATCGTGGGCCTGTCGGCCACCACTGCCTTCGGGCTTTTCGAACGGTTTCCTGCGACGCTTCCGCCCTGGATCCAGCGATGGGCACTTCAGGTCGTTGCAGTCGGCGTCTTCATGCCGTTGACGACACTGTTGATCTACATTTTGTCCACGTCCCCAGGCGCGCCGCCGTTCTGGAAGGTGCCCGAGCGGATGAACGGGTGGATGATGCTTACGTTTCTCGGTCTGCTGATCGCGCCGTGGACGGCGTTCGTGGCGGTCGTCCGGCAGAAGGAGGCCTTCGCTCGCGATCAGAAGCTGGCGTTCGCGCTCGAGCGCAGTGAGCTCGAGCGTCAGGCGCTCGACGCGCGCTTGCATCTTCTGCAGGCGCAGGTCGCCCCTCATTTTCTCTTCAACACCCTTGCGAACGTGCAGGCACTCGTGGATGCCGGTTCGCCGCATGCGTCGAAGGTCCTTCGAAGCCTCGTGGCGTATCTGCGCGCAGCAGTGCCGCTGCTCAACGAGCCGGCGGCGACGATCGAGCGCGAACTGCAACTCGTTCGTCCGTATCTGGAGCTGATGCAGATGCGCATGCCCGATCGCCTGAAATACGCGATGAACGTCGACGCGTCGGCGATGAAGGTTCGCTGTCCGCCGACCATAGTGCTGACGCTGGTCGAGAATGCGGTGCGACACGGAATCGACCCAAGTGAAGAAGGAGGCCGGATCGACATCGACATCGAACGGCGTGGTGAACGCTGCGTGGTCCGCGTGAAGGACACCGGCGCGGGACTCAGTCAATCAAGGAATGGTCTCGGAACCGGCCTAACAGCGCTGCGCGAGCGGCTCCAGCTGATCTTCGGCGATGCGGCGCAGCTGCGCCTGATGTCGGCCGCCCCGCGCGGTGTCGTCGCCGAAGTCGATATGCCGGCACAAACATGAGCGGCCACCCGACCGCATTGATCGCCGACGATGAGCCGCTGCTGCGCGATGCGCTGCGGCGGCAGCTCGCGGAGGTCTGGCCAGAGCTCGAGATTGTTGCGGAGGCGCGGAACGGGCGGGAGGCGGTGCGGTTGTTCGACGAGCGGCATCCTGACATCTGTTTCCTCGATATTCAGATGCCCGGCCTCTCCGGCGTGGATGCAGCGAGCCACATCGGTCGCCGCGCGCACGTCGTGTTCGTCACCGCGTACGATCACTACGCGGTGCAGGCCTTCGCACAGGGCGCACTCGATTACCTTCTGAAACCGGTCGAAGAGGCACGGCTCGCAGAGACCGTCAGCCGTCTCAAGGAACGTCTGGAGTCGTCGAGGCCCGCGATCAACACTGAGCAACTATTGCAGCAACTCAGTGACCAGCTCGCGAAGCTGCAGGACGGCGGGACGAGCGAGCCGCTGCGCTGGATTCGGGCACAAGCGGGAAAGACCCTGCGCCTCATCGCCATCGATGATGTGGACTACCTTCGCTCGGACGAGAAGTACACGCTTGTCGCATGGCGGGACGGAGGCAAGCCTGCCGTGGCGGTGGTCCGGACGCCGATCAAGGACCTGCTCGAGCAGCTCGATTCAGAGCAATTCGCGCAGGTCCATCGATCGGTGGTTGTGAATCTGCGTGCGATCAGCCACGTGAAGCGTCATGACAATGAAACG
>QHVY01000245.1 GCA_003223695.1 Acidobacteriota bacterium | reverse complement strand
GTCGGTGCGGTCTTTGGCGCGAGCGTCGCGTTGAGCTCGCGCAGGAGATCCGCGGGTGTTGGATCCGTTCGGGTGAAAATATTGAACGCCGTGGCCACGCTCGACATCACAAGCGCCGCGGTGATGCCCTTGCCGCTGACGTCAGCGATGACGAAGTAAATGCGTCCGTTCGGCCGCACGACGACATCGTAGTAGTCGCCGCTGACCGACTTCGCCGGACGGTTCGCCGCCGCGAACGTGTAGCCGTCGACGACCGGCAGCGAAGACGGAAGAATTCGTTTCTGAATCGCGTACGCCGTGCGCAGCTCGTCGTCGATTTTCGCTTTGGCGAAAGCTTCTTCGCGCAGTCGTGTGCGCTCGAGCGTCACCGCGGCGAAGCGGGCGATCTGTGCGACGAGGCGGACATCATTCTCGGTCACCGCGCCGCGCGTCGCTTTGTAATCGAGATAGAGGACGCCGAGGACAGCGTCGCCGACGAGGAGTGGAGCGCAGATGGCCGAGCGGATGTCCTGCGCGATGATCGACTGCGCTCGCGCGAGTTTTTCGTCCTGGCTGCTGTCGAAGAACGAGACGACCTGCCGGCCGTCGACGACTTCTTTCAGCAGCGTCCGGCTGATGAGAAGATCGGTCGACTCTGAGGGATCCTGCCGGCGCAGCTTGACGTTGTCGAATGTCGTGCGATCCGGGCCGAAGAACGCCATCGCGGCCCGCGAAGGGTGCAGCAGGCCGACGACGCGATCGAGAATGAATTCGAACAGATCGCTCATCGGCCGGTCGGCGAGGAATTCGAGCGCGAGCGAGTTGAGGATGCGCGTGCGTTCGGTGCCGCGCTCTTCGCTGTCGACCTTGATCGCCAGGTTCGTCGCATGCGAGTCGCTGTCGATGGGAATCATCTGCGACTGCATTTCGTCGGCGTGGAAGACCACCTCACTGTCGCCGAGGGCGATGCGATCGCCCGGGCGGAGAGGGACGGGCTCGGCGATTTTCACTCCGTTCACCAGCGTGCCGTTTACGCTGCCGCAGTCGCGGACGAACCATTGCCCACGATCACGAACGATTTCCGCGTGGCGTCGCGAGAGGAAGCGATCTTTGATCGGGATCGTGCAGTCGGATGCGCGACCGAGGGTGATCATGTCGCCCGGGATGGCGACCTGCTGCGGAGCGATTCCCGGCTGATAGACCGTGAAACGCACCGACGATCGGGTCTGCGAGGCGCCTGTATTCATCGAGAGAGTTTCTGATTATAGGGTCAATGGGTTATTCGTAGCACTATCCAATGGTCCATACAGCGGGCGCGACTATACTCGCCGTGCGATGTCCCTGCGCTCGGCCGTGAGGTATTGGTTGCCTCCAATTCTCTGGGCCGGCTTCATTTTCGCGGCATCTACGAACGCATTTTCGTCGGTCCATACGGCTCCGTGGATGGCAAGAATCCTCATGGCGATCTTCGGTCACTCGCTGCCCCAATCACAATTTGAGACCGTGCACTTCAGCATCCGCAAACTCGGTCACCTCACCGAATACGGCATCCTCGGCGCCTTGTTTTTCCGCGCCTTTCGCGGCGACGAAAAACGGCGATGGGACTGGCGATGGAGCGTGTCGGCGGTCATCCTCGCGGCGATCTACGCCGCGACAGACGAGTGGCACCAGTCGTTCGTCCCCTCCCGCGAACCCTCGGCATGGGACGCGTTGATCGACACCATCGGCGCCGCTTTCGCGCAGGTGCTATTCTTTCGACGATGATCCGTCGCGCTGTGATCGCGCTCCTGCTGCTGACGTGGGGCCGGCTCTCAGCCGGCCAGGAGCCGCCTGAGAGGCGGCTCTACGTCCTCTCAAAGGTCTACACGATCGACCGCAAATATCGATCGATGGAAGGCCCTTCGAGCGTGCAGACGGTCTATCTCGGCAGCAAAGCGCACCCCGAGTTGCTGTGGATCACCGGAATCCGCACCGAGATGGTTGCCGAGGATGGGACGACACCGCAGTTGCCCGAGCTGATGTGCCACGTGAACGTCGATCTCGACGCGAACCGCCATCAGGCGCTTTTCAATCTTCCGCGTCCCGTCGCAACGCGGCTGATGACGCTTTCGCAGGGCATGCTCGCGGCGAAGCTTCCTTTCGGCTTCGGATTTCCGATCGCGTCGAACGAGCCACTATTGCTCTTCACGCAAGTGCTCAATCACAACATCGAGCATCCGAACAATCTGAAGGTGCGCCACCGCGTCACGGTCGAATACGTCCGCGACGCCGATCTAAAAGTGCCGATCAAACCGCTCTTCAACCTCGGCGCGTCAGGAATGGTGCAGCTCAACGACAATCCGTTGGCCCTAACGTCGATGAGTGGTGTGGTGGCCGGGCCTCTGCCCGGCCATGTGCCGGCCGAAGGGCCGGCACCCACACAACATCATGGCGCAAGCTGCCTCATCGGATCTCGCGCTCCGCAAGCGGCCGCGAGCTCCGCCGATTACGTCGATCCAACTGGCCGCCACATGACGGGTCACTGGATCGTCCCGCCCGGCCGTCAAACGAATGCGAGCGACATCACGTGGTTCCTGCGCCTGCCCTTTGACACGAAGCTGCATTACGCGGCGGTGCACCTGCATCCGTTCGCGGAATCGCTTTCAGTGCGCGACGTGACCAGCGGCGAGACTGTGCTGACGTCGCACGCCACGAATCCAGCGAAAGGCATCGGCCTAATGCACGTCGAGACGATGACGAGCACGGCCGGCATTCCGTTCTACAAAGATCACAAATACGAATTGATCAGCGTTTACAACAACACAATGCGGCAGAACGCTGACTCGATGGCCTCCGTGTTCCTCGGACTCGACGATCCCGATTTCATCCGCCCCACTGCCGCGCAAATTGCGCGGCGATCGGCTGCGCTCTTCGACAGTGACACGGTCACCGTGCACACCACCGCCGGCGATTTCAATCTGCTCCTCGCGCGCGACGCCGCTCCGAACACATCGATTCAGTTTGCGCAGCTCGCCCTCGCCGGCGTCTTCAATCGCGCTGCGACGATCAATGCCGGATCGGAAGTCCGCCTCACCGTCGCTGCGTCGGACGCCACTCGCAAACTTCTCGAGCCCGTCGGCGGCGATCGTGGAATTCCGCTCGAAGCGGGAACGGTCGCGTTCTGCTCCGTCACATCGACAGCCAACGACATCACGCTTCGCATCATCATCGGCGGCATCCCCAAGCTCGACGATCGCTGCGTCGGCTTCGCGCGAATAGCCGCCGGCGAGAACGTTCTGCGCGCGATCCACGAAGCGCCGGCGGGCGTGAGCGCGTTCGTGTCGTCGCTCGAAACGTCGCGGTA
>QHVY01000244.1 GCA_003223695.1 Acidobacteriota bacterium | reverse complement strand
CTGTCGGTGATTACACACGAGTTGTTCGAGTTGTCGCAGAAATTCAATTCGTTCTATCACAAGTATCCAATCCTCAATGAACCCGATCCGGCCGAGCGCCAGCGCCGCGCAGTGTGCGCGGAGGCGTTCCGCCGGACGATGATGGCGTCGCTGAATCTGTTAGGCATTCCGGTGCCGGAGCGGATGTAATCACCACAGAGAGCACAGAGCACACAGAGAATCTCTGTGATCTCTGTGTGCTCTGTGGTGAAACGGATGTAGCAACGAACTCGTCGTTGCCGTTTCGATAAATTAGTTTGCCATTTTCGAAGCGAACAAACGACCAGTAGAAGCGATCAAAGTACGCCCCGTTGGCGATCGGCGTCAGCGGCGCGTCGAAAGCCGGATATCGCAGAACGATGTACCGATCGCGCGGCTCGATGCGCACGATGACATTCGGCTGATAGAAATTCGGACCGAACCGATACGTCCCGCTGATACGACGAAGCTCCTCTGCCGCGCGCGGTACAGGCTTTGGCACCGGCGCAAGTTGTGGATCCTTTTGCCACAAAATCGCCGAGATATCGTCGGCGATCGGCGTTGGCGAAGCCAGATAGACGTTCGCCAGAACGATCACGGCTGTGTCGTCATCGATGAAGCGCTCGATGTGCGCTTTGAAACCCGGACTGCTGCCACCGACGTACACCGATCGGTGTCCAGCAACTTCGTGATGGAACCAGAACATCCCGACCTGGCGATCCTTGCGATCGAAGCCATAGGACATCGTGACCGTTTCCGGACGCAATAATCCGCCACGTTGCAGCGCGCGATGAAACTTCAGCAGGTCGCCGGCGGTCGTGTACAGCGATCCGTTGCCCGTTTTCGCGGTCCAATCGAAATACGACGGCTTCTCAAATGCGTCCGCCTCCTTCGGCATGTATCCCAACGCAAGAGCGGGAACGATGGTCTTGTCATCGCCATGATGCGCGGTGTTCGTCATTCCCAAAGGTTTGAAGATGTTCTGATCGAGAAAATCGCCGAACGAAGTTCCCGATGCTTTCTCGATGATGAGCGCGAGCAGGTGGTAATTCGAATTGCTGTAGCTATAGCGAGTTCCAGGTTGGGATCGCGGCGGCAATTTAGCCAACTTCTCCACGAGCGAAGCCGGCGTCTGCTGAAAGCGGGACCAGTCGTTGTAGTCCGCTGTCGAACTGGCGTCCGCGAGTCCGGAATAGTGCGTCAGCAGTTCCTCGATGGTGATGCGATCGCCGTTCGGAAAATCGGGAACGAATTTCGAGACGCGGTCGTCGAGCGAAAGCTTCCCGCGCTCGGCGAGAAGCAGGGTTGCTGCCGCAGTGATCGGCTTCGAAACGGAGGCGATGTGAAATTTCGTATCGAGCGTGTTTGGAACTTTGAACGTTCGATCCGCGAGGCCGAACGCCTTCTCGTACAGAATGTGATCTCCGCTCGAGACGAGCACTACACCGCTGAATAGGCCGGCATCGACATACTCTTTCACGCGCGCGTCGATGATCGCCGCCGCGGTTACGGTTACCAGCAGCAGTGTACGAATCATTTCGTAGATGTTATACTTTTCGCAGACGTCGTCCAAGCGTCTGCTGCAATGAAAAAGCTCGACCTTCAGGATTTCGCGCTGCGCACGCTTATTGTGGTCGCGGGTGCGGTCGCCGCGGCGCTGTTCATCCTGAAAGGCCAGGGCGCCGCGTTGCCGGCGCTCGCGGTTGGCGGAACGCTAGGCGCCTGCGCAATGGCGCGTTACGGCCCGAGCGCAGAATAGACTGCTACGAAGCCTGCTGCTCCGCGTGTTCCAAACGTCGGACGTTCTCTGCCTGTAAACCCTTCGGTCCCTGTTTGACGTCGAACTCGACCTTTTCCCCTTCGTTCAAGGTTCGGTATCCGGCCTGCTGGATCGCACTGTGATGGACGAAGACGTCCTCACCGCTTTCACGCTTGATAAATCCGTAGCCTTTGTCGTTGTTAAACCACTTCACCGTGCCGACTTCGGGCATCGTCTCCCTCCGTGTCCACAGCTCGAGGACCGCGCTACGTCCGCGGTCGCACGTGGGCAGAAGGCATTTTGTGCAATGTTCGGGCCGTTGGCAGTTGGTTGGCCGTTGACCGTTCGCTGTTGGCCGTGGAAGGGCGGGAACGGCCAACGGTCAACGGCGAACGGCGAACGCTTACCTGTCGCTGGCCGATCGCTGTTGGCCGTTGGCTGAGAGAGTTTGAGTGTGGATACCTACGGCCAACGGCCAACGGCGAACGCCTACCTATCGTTGGCCGATCGCTGTTGGTCGTTCGCCGAGACCCTTTGAGGCTAGACACCCACGGCCAACGGCCAACGGTGAACGGCGAACGTTTTCACCAGATCAGCGCTCGATTGACGCCAATCTGCCGGAAACCGAGGGACTCATAGAGGGCGATGGCCGGGCGGTTGAAATCATTCACAAATAAGGTGACACTTTTCCCCTTCCGCGCCAGATGACCGCAAACCTCACGCAATAGCGCCCTGCTGAATCCTCGCCGGCGAATCGCGGGATCCGTCCACACACCCATCAACTGCACCGCCTCGGTGGTCACCGCGGAGAATTCGCACTTTGCGAGGATTCGCCCATTTTGCATGCGAACGATCGAGCGCTTTTTTTCCACGAGCTCGCGGATGCGTTCGCGGTATCCGACCGCATCACGATCCAGCGGATCGATGCCGACCTCCTCTTTGTGCATCGCTGCGCACGCCGGCACGAGCGCGTCGAGATCGCGTGTCGTGGCGAAGCGCGACTCCTTCAAATCGGGGAAATCGAGCCGTCCGGCAATCGCGTACACCGGCTGGCTCATTCTGACGACAGTTGGCGGATCGAGCCGCGAGTGTAGCCGCTTCCAGAGTCCCTCGACCAGTTCAGCCGGCGAGATGATTGCTCTTACTGGAAGCATGCGCGTCAGAATGCGCTCCGCAATCATCGCAATCGCTGCGTCCGTCACCTCGGGCGGCGCGTCGGGATCACGCGCCATGACCACGTTCGTTGCGAGCGACGCGACGAGGACGATCTCCCGGTTGTATCGGACCTCGACCGTTTGCGTCGCGGAGACGAATCGCTCTTCGAGCAGACGAGAGATGAGATAGACGTTGACGAGCGGATCGCGACGAAGGAAGGCGAGCGCCGGACCGGCGTCATCGTCGGACAGAGATCGAAGCGACCAACGCCCTTCAGCCGGAAGAGTAACCATATCGACGTAGCGCCGGCTCTTAGCCGGCGAGCCGCCTCAGAGGCGGCTCTACAGCTGCGAATTGCCGAGGTATGCTAGCTGATCGATCAGCTTGTGCCAAAGCGAGCGGTGCTCCCATTCCGCAGACGTCCGCTGTGTCGCGCTTCGCAGGTCATGTGCAAACGCTGCGCGCAGTTGTGCGGTGATCGTCGAATCCAGCACGCCCATGCTGATCTCGTCATTCAACTGAAATGAACGATCGTCGAAATTCGTCGAGCCGACGCACGCCCATGCGCCATCGACGATGATCACTTTCTGATGTAGCAGCGTCGGGTTGTACTCCCAGATTTTCACGCCCGCTTTGAGCATCTGGCCGAAGGTGTGATGGCTGGCGTGCTGCACGATCGGGCTATCAGTCGCCGACACGGCGGGCACCATCACCTTCACATCCACACCTCTGCTCACTGCAGCCGATAGCGCCTGAATCGCGTCTACCGACGGCAGCATGTACGGGTTCTGAATGATGATTTCATGCTGCGCGGCGCTGATCGCGAGGTAATACAGCACCTGCACGGACGAGACGCTACCGGTCGGCGAGGTATAAGCGATATGCGCTTGCGTTGGTCCGGCGCGACCGAGGTGAGGGAAGTAGCGCTCCCCGGCAGGGATTTCGCCCGTTTCCTCGATCCAGTTTTCGCAGAATGCACCCTGGAGTCGATTGACGACCGGGCCCATGACGCGCAGGCCGGTGTCGCGCCAATGATCATGGTCTTGCGCATGGCCGGTCCATTCGCTGGCATATCCGAATCC
>QHVY01000243.1 GCA_003223695.1 Acidobacteriota bacterium | reverse complement strand
GATCAGCGCTACTTCGTCTTCTTCTTTGATAAGCCGAACAGCGGCGGCGCATTTTTCGATCGCCTGTCGCTCGCGCGCCGTGGCGTGAAGGATTTCATCCACAATCAGATGAAACCGACGGACTTCGCAGCGGTCGTGAGCCACGATGTCCGTCTGAAGGTGTACAGCGACTTCACCAACGATAGGCAGCAACTCGAGCGCGCGGTCGATTCAACGTCGAGGTTCGGTCTCGGCCTGACGCACTCGAATGCGGAGCCCGGCACACCTTCGATTCTCCGCAATGACAGCTCCCAGATCGTCGACGCCACCGGAACGGTCTACCAAGCGCTCGAGCTCCTCGGCAACCAGCTTCGTCCGATTCGGGCGCGCAAGGACATCGTTCTCTTCTCCGTCGGCGTGGTCGAACCGGGAGAGCAGATTCAAAACGGCATGGTCGTGTCACCAAGCCGCTACTACGATCCAATGATCCGGGCGCTCAATCGAGCGGACGTGACCGTCTATCCGGTCAGTCTTCTCGAAAATCCGGACCAGCCGCCGTTCGTGCACCAAACGCTCGAGCGGATCGCCGGCGACACCAACGGACAATATTTCCGCTACAACACGAGCTTCGCGCCGGCGCTGCGTCAGATCGATAAGCTGTCGAACGGTTACTACCTGATCAGCTACTACACGAAGGCACGCAGCGGAAACGGCTATCAGAAGGTGGATGTCGCTGTGAAGAATCCCTAGTTCCGCGTGCGCGCGCGGCAGGGATACTCATACGGCGATTAACTTGATGTGATCGCCGGGCGCAAGCTGCGCCAGTTTCCAGCGCTCGCTCGAAATCACCGTGGCCGGCTGCAGATAGCCGCCGGTCACAGGATGATCCGGGCCTAACGCCATCAATGTTCCGTCCGCGTGCCATTGCAGTGTTCCGAATTGCGCGCCTAACGACGGCAAATCGGCCGGCAGCTTCACGTCGATCGGTTTCAGCGGCCGCAAACGAATGCCGACGCGATTCATCTGCGGCGTGACTTCCCACTCTTCCGGCAGCGGCGGCGCGTCGTGCGGCCCGCGCATGATGTGGACGGTGAGTGGTTCGGTGGAGGACCGCCGTCCCCGGCGGTCCATCGCGCCGCCGGGGACGGCGGCGCTCCACAGAGTGTCCCCCTTTTTCACCACCGTCGGCGCCTCGGCATAGCGCAGCCGCATCTCATCGATTCCTCCTTCGATCGCCAGATAGCCGCGCATGCCGTGAATTCGGCCGATGTCGTTCGTATCGCGAATGTTGAGGTCCGCGTCGCAAAATGCGAGGCGGCGCTCGGTACGTATTTTCGGTCCGACGAGCACGCATTCGAGCAGAGGCGCACCTGGAGGATTTCCGACCGCTACATTCGCGATTGCCGCTGCCTCTTCGTCAAACGGCCCGCCGGGCGGGAGGCCGTGCTCGAGCCGCGACCAATCGGGCGGACCGACGATCGTTGTCAATTGGCCGGGAGTGATGATTTCGGCAATCGGATCACCAACGTAGAGCCGGCTCTCAGCCGGCTCGAACCGCCTGAGAGGCGGTTCTACGTTGAGCGTCGGGACAATTTCAATCTCATCTCCGGGCGCGAAAAGATTAGGCGGCTCGCGCGTCGGATCCCACAGCGGCGCGTCGGTGCGGCCGAGGATGTTCCAGCCGCCGGGAGAATCGACGGGATAGAAGCCGGCCATCGCGGCGGCGATGCCGAAACTTCCGCCCGGCACTCGATTACGCGACGTGGCGCGGCGTGGCATCGCCCATTCCGCCGGCCAGCCATCGAGATATGCGAAGCCGGCGCGAAAACCGAGATAGCGAACTGACAGCCGAATCGAGGGCAGTCGCTGCAGAAAGTGTTCGCGTGTCACATCAACGCGCGCCAGAAATTCGCTCAGATCGAGTGCGTAGTCATCGTGAAACGAGACGTTGATGCGATGCTTCACTTGCGAGCCGGCATTCGATTCACTCGCTTGATCGACAGCGCGTTGCACCGCAGCGCGATCGTTCGTGCCGATTACGTAAATCGATTCGTGTCCGACGATCGCCGCGACGACGCCGGCGATGTCGCGAGCGCGTTCCGCCGCCGCCCGCAGCCGTGCGCTCGATGCGCCGCTGAGGGTGATCAGAAGAGCGCGATCTCCCGCCGCGGCGATCTGCATGGATGTGAACGATGATACCTTTCGCCGATGCAGGATCACGCTTCGCTTCTAGCGTCGATCGCGCGTCAGGCGATGATCGATCGCGGTCTCCAGCCCGATTTCTCTACAGCGGCGGAGAAGCAGCTCGCGTCGATCAGTCAGCCGGCGAGTGAGAACGGCGTTCGCGATCTGCGCGATCTCTTGTGGTGCTCCATCGACAACGACGATTCCCGCGATCTCGACCAGCTTACGGTGGCACAGGATCTCGGCGGCGGAAACGTCCGGGTGCTCGTCGCGGTCGCCGATGTCGATGCACTCGTCAAAACGGGCACTCCAATCGACGATCATGCCCGGCAGAACACCACCTCCGTCTACACCGCGGCGAAAATTTTCCCTATGTTGCCGGAGAAGCTCTCGACCGATCTGACATCGTTGAATGAAGCTGAGGATCGTGTGGCGATGATCGTCGATATCACGGTTGCCGGCGACGGAAGCGTCACATCCGGTGATGTGTATCGCGCAAAGGTTCGAAATCGCGCCAAGCTGGCCTACAACTCGGTTGGAATGTGGCTCGAAGGAAAAGCGGAGGCGCCGGAGAAATTGTCGCGCATTGCCGGCCTCGACGAAAATCTAAAACTTCAGGATCGGACGGCCGACAAAATGCGAGAGCTGCGTCACGAGCACGGCGCACTCGATCTGGAGACGATCGAAGCGCGTGCGGTCATGCGCGACGGAGAAATCGTCGACCTGCAGCTCCAGGCGCGTAACAACGCGAAGAATCTGATCGAAGACTTCATGATCGCCGCAAATGGCGTGACCGCCCGTTTTCTCGCATCGAAAAAACTCTCCAGTATGCGGCGCGTTGTTCGCTCGCCGGAGCGCTGGGACCGCATCGAGAAAATCGCTTCCGACCTCGGCGACCATCTCCCGCCCGATCCCGATGCGCGCGCACTCGAAGCGTTCCTGCTGCGCCGTCGCAAAGCGGACCCTCTTCGCTTTCCCGATCTGTCGCTCGCGATTGTCAAGGCGATGGGCGCCGGCGAGTACGTCGTCGAACGCCCGGGCGAGCAACCGATCGGTCACTTCGGCCTCGCGGTCCGCGATTACACACATTCAACCGCGCCGAATCGCCGCTTCCCCGATCTGATCACGCACCGCATGCTCAAAGCGGCGCTGTCAGGATCGAAGCAGCCGTACAGCGATGATGAGTTGAACGGACTCGCGCAGCACTGCACCCAAGCTGAAGACGCGGCGAACAAGGTCGAACGTCAGGTGCGCAAATCGGCAGCGGCAGTCCTGCTCTCTCCGCGAATCGGTGAGCGTTTTGATGCGATCGTCACCGGCGCGTCCGAAAAGGGCGTGTGGGTGCGCATCTTTCATCCCCCTGTCGAGGGAAAGCTCTTGCACGGTTTCGACGGCGCCGATATCGGCGATCGAATGCGCGTTAAGTTGATTGGCGTCGATATTCAGGCGGGGCATATCGATTTCGCGCGATCGCATCACTGAACTGTGTGGTGGCCGGCTCTTAGCCGGCTTGCGGGCTGAGAGCCCGCCACCACATCACTGACTCGCGCAATCGCGAACAGCATGGTCCAGTTCGTGACTATGTACGCACCGATGTAGAGCATCGCAATTGCCGCTACGATCACCGGCGCACGCCACTCTTTTTTCCACACCAGAACGGCGAGCGCGATCAGTGCCGCAATCCAGAACAGTCCCCACTTCGAGAAATCAAAGAAATGGCTGACGAATTCGGCGACGGCAGGGCCGAAGCGGCTCGAGTGAAGCGGGAAGCTGCTTATGAGAGCGAAGTAATCTTCTTCGTCCGTCTTGGGGATGTGCGATCGCCAGGCGAAGAGCGCCGCGACCGCGACGAGAAGCGGCAGGATCGACTGCACGATGCGCTCGCGGAACGATGCAATTCCGATCGCCAGGAGAACGCACGCGATTGGCAGTCCTTCATTTTTTGTCAGAACGAGGAATGCGAGCCAGAGCCCAAATCGAAGCAGCGAATCGCCATCGATAAGCTCGAGAAAAGCGCAGGCGATGAACGCCGCGAGCGCGATGTCGCTGTACGCAGTCAGCGCGCCTCCCTCGTTGCTCACCGCGAACTGCGGCGTCCACGCAAGAATCGCGGCGCACCATGGGTTCACGCGTCGAGCAATTACGAAGACCAGCGCGGCGAACGTGAAAATGTACAGCCAGCGCACCTCGCGGTCATCGCTGTCTCGGCTGGCGATCATCGCCGTTGCCGCATCCAGCGGCAGCAGAAGCGGATACTGATTCCTCGGATCGTTGACGATCTGATTGTGAAAAAAAGGCCCATCGATCACGCGCTCGTCCGCGAGCGCCTTCGCCTTCAGCAGCCAGAAGGCGCGGCCATCGAAGTCATGGAGAGGGATCACTGCGGCGACGATCACGAGCACTACGAGCGGGATGATCGCGATCAGTGTGGGGACCGGCTTTAGCCGGTCGCGGCCGGCAGAAGCCGGCCCGTACACAAAACCAAGCAGCCCAGCAACCACGACGACAACACCCGCGATCACAAATGGAAGATGAAACACGCCTAACACGAACATCACGCTGCCGACGACGCCGATACCCAGAAGAAAACACTCGGCGAGCGGACGCCGGCCCATGACGCAACCGGCGATCGGGAAGAGAATCGCCGTGATCAGCAAGCCGGTCACTTCAGATCCTCGGGCCAGACGAATTGCGTCTGCCCATTCGGATCTTTTTTCGAAGTGAACGCATAAACGCGCCCGGTCACCGTTCCTTCCGCGTGCGTTGCGATGAGGCCATGCGGCGGTACGAGCGCCGTCGCTGTTCCGACCTGCGCAATCGCGGTATCGTCGCCGAGGTTGAGCAGCCACATGTTGACGGTGGGGTCGACGGGGAACGGTGCCGGCCGCGTCAGCGGTCCTTCGATGAGATGAATCGGCGCCGCACTGCGCGCGGTTCGATTCACGAGCCAGAACGCGCCGCGGACGGGAGCGTCGCTCTTCACATGCACCCAGGCGGCGAATTCCATGACGCCGAAGCATTCGTATACGAGATCGTTGAACGTGCGCGTGCCAGAGATAGTTAATATCTTGACTATGTTCTCGGGCTCGAGCGTGAGCGTCACGTGAGACTCTCGGCCCGCAGCGAGCGCCCCCTCGACCGTGTATACGACAGGAGGGGGACCGTCGGCCGAAGTGACGATCGGAATTACGAAATCGGTACGCGATTGCGGTGGCAACGGCATCTTGCGAACAATGCGCGAACGCCGCACCTCCTCGCTTCGCACCCCCGCGTACGTGGTCACCACGGGAGTGGAACCGAGGCGAACGAAAACTTTCGACTGATCGTGAGCGGCGAGGTACTCCCATCGGTTGTGAAACGTTCTCGTTCGATGCGGGTAGAGGTAATAGTTCAAAAACACCGCTTCGTCGCGCGCTTCGCGCGACGCTCCAATCAGTGCGATCGTCTCCGTCATCGGAACCTGCGCTCGAATCTTCTCGATCGCCTTGTAATCCGGCATCAGCCGTTCACGACGCGCATGGATCGAAAGCGGACGCAACTGGCGAGCGAGGCGTAACTGCTCGAGAAGTTGTGGAAATGCAGGGACGATCCCCGACGCGAGGACAATTGCGAGCAACAGCTCAGACGTGCGCGTGCGGAATTGCATTCTTCGCAACGCGAATGTTATCGATCAACCGCGTTTTTCCAATATGCACCGCGCCGGCGACCAGCAGATCGCGATGAAAATCGGCCGGCGTTCGGAACGTCAGCGGATCGACGACCACCAGGTAATCGACTTCGACGCCTGCCGTTTCCGCGACCATCTTGTGCATCAGTTTTTCGATGCTTTCGACTCGATCGATCCCATGCTTGATCGCGTCTTCGCCTGCGCGCAGAGCGCGATGAAGCACCGGGGCGAGCGCGCGCTGCTCTCGCATGAGATAGCTGTTCCGCGAAGACATCGCCAGACCGTCGTGTTCGCGAATCGTTTCGCCGAAGACGAGGCGGATGGGAATGTCGAGATCGCGGACCATTCGCTCGATCACCGCGCACTGCTGCGCGTCCTTTCGACCGAAGACCGCCAGCTCCGGCTGCACGATGTTGAATAGTTTCGACACGACGGTCGCCACTCCGGTGAAATGGCCGGGCCTCCGCTCACCTTCGAGCGCCTCGGCGACGCCGGTCACCGTCACTCTTGTCGTCGCGTTCGGCGGATACATGACGTCGATGCTTGGAAGAAAAAGCAGATCGACGCCCTCACGCTCGAGCAGCTTCCGATCGTGTTCCTCGTCGCGCGGGTAGCGTTGGAAATCCTCATGTGGCGCAAACTGCAGAGGATTGACGAAGATCGAGACGGCCACAAAATCCGCGCCGTGCTCGCGCGCCACACGGATCAAAGATAAATGTCCCTCGTGCAGAAAGCCCATCGTGGGGACGAGGCCAACCGTGCGCCCCGCGGCCCGCGGACCGCGAATTGCGGCGCGTGTTTCCTCGATGGTTCGCGCGAGTCTCAGCATGTCATCCCGAGCGTAGCGAGGGATCGGTGTGGGCGGGAGGCACGAATCCGCGGCCCTC
Organism: Acidobacteriota bacterium; assembly: GCA_003223695.1. Lineage (GTDB taxonomy): Bacteria > Acidobacteriota > Thermoanaerobaculia > Gp7-AA8 > Gp7-AA8 > Gp7-AA10. The sequence goes on along the minus strand of QHVY01000243.1, from coordinate 1,396 downwards.
GCACCACCCATCCACACCGTTTCCTCGCTACGCTCGGAATGACAAGCGCGTCAATTCACCTTCGGCATCGGCACGACGACGGAATCGCCGTACAGCTTTTTCAGCTCCTCTGTACTGCTCATGTGGAACGACTCGGTGACTCCGTTCGGGAAGCGTCCGCTGCGCACATCCTCGAGATATTTCGCGATCGCGTTGAGCATCTCATCGCCGATGCTGGCGTAACGCCTGACAAATTTCGGCGTGTGCCCGTCGTAGAGACCGAGGAGGTCGTGGAAGACGAGGACCTGGCCGTCGCATGACGGACCGGCGCCGATGCCGATCGTCGGCACTGAAACACGTTCAGTGATCAGCGCTGCCAGCTCCTCGGGAACGCACTCGAGCACGATGGAGAAGCAGCCGGCGCCGTCGAGCGCCACGGCTTCATCGATCAGCCGCTTCGCATCGTCAGCATGCTTTCCCTGCAGCTTGAATCCGCCAACGACATTGACCGACTGAGGCGTTAGGCCGATGTGCCCCATCACCGGGATCTCTGCATCGAGAATCGCTTCGATCGTTTTGATCCGCTGTGCTTTTCCACCTTCGATCTTCACGGCTTGCGCTCCGGCGCGGATGAACTCACCGGCATTGCGCACCGACTCTTCGAGCGAGATGTGATACGACAGATACGGCATGTCGCCAACGACGAGCGCTCGCTGCGTCCCGCGCGCGACGGCACGCGTGTGATGCAGCATCTCATCGACGGTCACGCTCAGCGTGTCGGGATAGCCGAGAACGACCATGCCGAGAGAGTCGCCGACGAGGATGATGTCGGTGCCGGCGGCATCGGCGATCTTCGCCGTGGGGAAATCGTACGCGGTGAGCATGCCGACGTGCTTCTGCCATTTCGCCTCCTCGTGGGCCGAGGAGGGTGGTGTAGCGGCGGCCTTCAGGCCGCCGTCGGCGGGCTAAAGCCCGCCGCTACACGATCCCGTCTCGGTCCGCCTAACTTCAGGATCCAAGCGGTACGTAGTACTGCGTGCCCTTTTGCGCATTTCGAATCTGCTCGACGAGCTGATCGAAATGCCCTGGCGTGTTTACGAAATCGATCTCGTTCGCATTCACAACCAGCAATGGCGTTTCGTCGTACCGGTAAAAGTAGTGCGAATACGCCTCGCTGAGCTCTTGCAAATACTGCGGCGAGATCGATTTTTCGTAGGCTCGCCCGCGCCTTTTAATGCGCTTCAATAGTGTATCAATTCCGGCCTGCAGATAGATGACCAGGTCCGGTTTCGGCACATTTTCGTAAAGAAGCTCGTACAGCCGGTTGTAAATCATCAGCTCGGAGTCGTCGAGCGTCAGATAGGCAAAGATCTTGTCTTTCGGAAAGCTGTAGTCGGCGAGGATCAGCTCGGTAAAG
>QHVY01000242.1 GCA_003223695.1 Acidobacteriota bacterium | reverse complement strand
CGCGCGCGGCGATGTTCGGCGCGTTCGGGCCTGACTTCGGAAAGCGGGCGATGATCGAGTCCTGCCACGCGCGATTCTCAGGCGTGTCATTGCCCAGCGTCAGGCGCTTCGTTGGGTCGAGATCGCTCGGCAGGAAAACTCCGCGCGTCGTGAGCACGTCGCCTTTGTCCTGAATCTGATCCGAGCTGAGGAATGCGAACAGCTCGTCTCGCATGATCGGGAAGCCTGCCGTCGCGCCGAATTGACGCCGATAGTGCTGTCCGTGACTGAGACTCACCTGTGTCGCGTCGCGCGAAATGTACTTGGCGTCCTGAAAGTAACCGTAGGCCTCACCGTCCACAGTATTCGTGCCCTGCTTCGTCTGCACCAGCACGACCGCTCCATATCCTCGGCCAAACTCTGCGCTGTAGTTGTTGGTCAGGACCTGAAACGACTGGATGGTCGCCACCGGCACGTTCTGCCGGTGTTGGTTTCACCGACGAACCGGATGACAGCGCCGGATTGTCCTGACCGCTCGTGGGATTCTCGTCGTAGCCGGTGAAGATCGAAGCGAGCCGAAGGAAGTTCGTCTGATCGGGCGCCGGCAGATTGGCAATCTCCTTGGAAGGAAGCGTCTGCTTGACCTCACCGTCGGTGACGTCGATGCGCGGCACATCCGCGGCGACAGTGACCGTCTCCTGCATCGTTGCCGGATCGAGAATGAACTCCTGCACCGCGGTCTGATTCAGATCGACGCGCACATTTTGATGCCGCATCGCTCCGAAGCCGGCCAGCTCCGCCTGCACGTTGTATCGGCCGATCTGCAGGAAGGGAGCGTTGTAAGTGCCGTCTTTCTCTGTGACGACCACGCGTTCGAGGCCGGTCTCAACGTTCCGGATGGTGATCGTCACGCCGGGCAGCGTTGCCCCCGAGCGATCGGTCACCGTTCCGCGCATTGTGCCGGTGACGGTCTGGCCTGAGAGGGGAATCGAAATGAGAAGGGCGAGAAGCGAAAAGACAACGAACTGCCGAAGAGACACTCGGGTCATGTTCTCCTCCAAGAGTTGCGTTGGACAGATGCCGCGACGCTACGCCGCGCGGCGCGCGGAGTCAAGAGCCTTTTCGCGGCGCATCACTGCAAACAAACCAATCGCGGACGCAACGAGCAGTGTGCCGAACGTGATCAAGTTCCTGCGTTCGGCGAAAAGCAACGCGCCCGTAGCGAACATGATCGAGTACACGAGAATCACGCCGAGGATCCAGGCGATCAGGTTGAGTGTCATCTCGCCTTCCGGCGCGCGAATCCCGGTTTTCACGGCAAATCGCTCCCAGCCTCTGCCCGCGGGTCGTGCTCGGCGGTAGAACGACTCGAGAATTTCTTCGGACTCCGGCTTCGTGACGAACGTGACGATCAGCCACACGACCGTGGTGATCGCCGTCGTCAGAATCAAATTCAAGGCGAAGCCTTCGGCCTTCGTCGTGTCGATGACAAGGCGAAAGGTCGCTCACCTCCGACCACGCGTTGATGCGCCACCAGTACCAGCGCAGGATGTACACCAGTCCCGTTCCCGCGCCTAACATCATGAGAAATTGCCATGCGTGGCTGATCTCATTCATGAACAGCGTCACGAAGATCGACAGCACGAGCGTCAGCACTACCGCCATCCGCGACGCGAACACGTAATGCCGCTCGCTGGCGTTGCGCACCATGAAGCGACGATACAAATCATTGATGAGATAGCTCGAGCCCCAGTTCATTTGCGTGGCGATCGTTGACGAGTACGCCGCGGCGAACGAAGCGAGCATCAGTCCGCGCAATCCGGACGGCAGCAGGTCGACCATCATGCGCACGTAATTCACTCCGGGATCGTTCGCCACGACCGCTCCGCCGTACAGCACCAGCGAACAAAGAGCTGTGATCACCCACGGCCAGCTTCGAATCGCGTAATGCGCGACATTGAAGAAGAGCGCCGCCGCCCGCCCTTCCCGCTCGTTGCGCGTCGCGGAAATGTTTTGCACGACGTAGCCGCCGCCGCCCGGCTCCGCGCCCGGATACCACGACGCCCACCAATTCACGCCGACGAGCGCAGCGAGCGTGATCGCCGGCAGCACCCATACGCCGCTGCCCGACGGCCAGAACGCCAGGACATCGCTCGCGTGACCGAAAATCGTTCCCGCGGGTGCGCCCGCCGGATGCGTGTCGCCGAGCTTTCGATAGAGCACGTCGCCGCCACCGACAGCGCGCCAGGAGACGATCGCCAGGATGATCGCGCCGCCCATCTCGAAGCAATACTGCAGGCCGTGCGTCGCCGTGATCCCCCAGTAGCCTGCGAGCACGGTGTAGCTGAACGTGATCAGCAGCGCCACGATGAGTGCGTACCACTTCGAGATGCCCAGCGTCCCCGACAACACCTTGGACATGCCGAGGTTGACCCAGCCCATGATGATGATGTTGACGATGAGACCGAGGTATGCGGCGCGAAAGGCGCGGAGAAATGCGGCGGGCTTGCCAGCGTAACGCAGCTCTGTCAGCTCGACATCGGTGACCACCTCCGCGCGCCGCCAAAGCCGCGCGAAGAAGAACACCGTCAGCATTCCGGAGAAAAGCATCGACCACCACAGCCAGTTGCCGGCGACGCCGTTCTTCACGACCATCTCCGTCACCGCGAGCGGAGTGTCGGCGGAGAACGTCGTGGCCACCATCGCTGTCCCCGCGAGCCACCACGGCATCGAGCGATGCGAGACGAAGTAGTCGAGCATCGACCGCTTCGCGCGCTTGATGAAGAGGCTCGCAGTGCCGATCGCCAGAGCGAAGTAGATGGCGATGACCGCGAAATCAATTGTTGTTAGATGCATTCGTTGACCGTTCGCCGTTCGCCGTTCGCCGTTCGCCGACCCTCCCTCGGCCAACGGCCAACGGTCAACGGCGAACGATTCCGTGTCCGCGAGTACCGTAACCCGGAATTGTGACCGGCAATCGTCCTTCGAATTCCGCCTCGGCGAACAGTGCGCGCGCCGCGGCCACCTGCATGACCGGCTGAATGCCGTACGCGCAAATGTACGTGCCGACTGAGGGCACATCGCGTAGCAGGTAGGGCGTGCCGAACGAGATGCCGATCATCGGGATTTTCAGTTGTTCAACGAGATGGCGCGCCGCCGCCGGGACGGCGATCTGCCCCGCGCCCGACCGGGCGCGGACGGCAAACGCGATGACCGCGATGTCTCCAGCGATTGCCGGAAGCTCTTCTTCGCGCGTACGCGAGTCGATGATCGCGGTCTGGACCACCTGAGCGCGCACGCGTAGCTCGCGTTCAATGTCTTGCATCGGATTGAAATCGGGAAAATCACTAACGATAATTAGTGATATTTTAGATGTGCGTTGCAGCGGAAGGATTTTCGCTTCTGTGTGGGGGCCGGCTTCAGCCGGCCCGGACCGGCTAAAGCCGGTCCCTACACCGAGACGGACAAGCGTCACCGCCCTGCGGGCGATCTCATTTGCCAGGTCGCGATGCTCCTGCGAGTCGACGACCTGGAAAATCGACTCCGGATCCGCGTGAGGCGTACCGGTGAACTGTTTCGCCGCGAGAATGCGGTGTACCGACGCATCGATCCGAGACTCCGAGATGCGCCCGCTCGTCACTGCCGCTTTCACCGCGGCGATGGCCGCATCGGTGTTCGGCGAAAGAAGAATCTGATCCTCCCCCGCTTCGATCGCCCGAATCGCCGCCTCGCCGGCATCGAAATGCTCGGTCAGCCCGCCCATGTCGAACGCATCGCTGACCACGAGGCCGTCATATCCGAGCTCTTTTCGAAGCAGGCCGTTGATGATCTTCGGCGAGACCGTCGCCGGCAGCGTCCCAGCTTTCGGCACTTCCGCGGGCGTCGTTCCGTACGGATTCTCGTTGTGCCAGTCGCTTCGCACCGGCGCGGGCGTCGGCTCGATCGACGGAACAGAAAGATGTCCAATCATGATCGACGCGACTTTCGCCTGAATGGCCGCGCGAAACGGAACCAGCTCGACCGATTCGAGTCGCTGCGGCGAAACATCCAGCACCGGCAGCGCGCGATGTGAATCGACGTGCGTATCGCCATGACCGGGAAAATGCTTCGCCGTGGCCAGAACATGTTCGCTCTGCACTCCGCGAATGAACGCCGCGACATAGCGGCTGACATCCTGTGGATCTTCGCCGAAGCTTCGCGCGTTGATCACCGGATTGTCGGGATCGACGTTGACGTCGGCCACCGGCGCGAGAATCTGATTGACCCCGACCGCCCGCGCCTCCTCGGCTACCACACGCCCCTCGCGCTCAGCGAGCGACGGATCGCCGGTCGCGGCGATGGCCATCGCCGACGGCCAGAATGTGGTGTCCGCAAAGCGCATCCCCATTCCGGCCTCGAGATCGGCGCTGATCAAAAGCGGAACGCGCGACGCCTGCTGCAGCCGCTGGTTGAGCAATGCCGTCTCGTAGACGTTGGAGACGAACCAGATGAAACCGCCGACATGATTGTCGCGAACGTGGTGGAGGAGTTGCTGATATGCCGGCGACGATTCGCTCATGTACACACCGCGCGCGCCGACGGAGAACATCTGCCCGATTTTTTCGTCGAGGGAGAGACGCGGTTGCGATGCGCACATCGTCAGCAGCAACGCTAGCACGAGGAGCGCAGCCGCACGGTTGCCGGTTGCCGGTTGCCAGTTGCCAGAAAACCCGTTCCGGAAACCGGCAACCGGGAACCGGCAACCAACTTTCACTTGATGGTCGCCTGCACCGTGAAGGTCGAGCTGATCGAGGGATCTTTCTTCGCGTGCACCTCGACCTGCTCCTGCAGCGGACCGGCTTTCGCGCGCGCGCCATCGATGGTCACAGTGATCGTCTCCTTGCCATTGGCGGGAATCTTCGCGTTGTAGTCGTAATACAGACAACGACATGCCGAACGCGAAACGTCGATTTCCGTCACCGTGTCGCTGGTGTTTGCCACCTGGAACTGACGCACGGCGCGCGTTCCTTTGCGAATCGTTCCGTAATCGGCCGTTGTCGGCGTGATTCTGAACGACACTGCGGCGGGCGCGG
>QHVY01000506.1:620-2113 GCA_003223695.1 Acidobacteriota bacterium | reverse complement strand
CACATTGCTGTTCTCTAGCCTAGTGGGTGCAACAGGTCGTGTCTGTGCGTTCGAACCGGTGCCGTCGACCCGTGCGATCTTAGAGCGAAATATCGCTCGCTCAGCGACTGCGCGGAATATCGAGGTTCTTCCTGTCGCGCTGTCCGATTGTGCTGGAGAGGTGATGATTCATGTCTCCGGATCGGCGAACACCGGAGCGAGTCATGTTGTATCCGCGGACGTCGACGACAGCGCGTACAGCTCGGGTCGCAAGCGCGCGGGAATTGTCGAGACTCTTGCAATCCGCTGCATCACGGCAGACGAAGTCTGGACAGCGGAAGGCCGGCCATCTGTCGACTTGGTGAAAATCGATATCGAAGGCCACGAACTTCACGCCATCCGCGGAATGACGGAACTGTTGACAGCAAATGACGAGATTGCCGTGCTCGTGGAAGTCCGCGACGCTTTTCTCGCAGCGGCAGGCGCGTCGGCCGAGCAACTCTTCCAGCGGATGAAGGAGCTCAGATTTTTTTCTTATGACTACGATGTGCGGCGGGACATCTTTCGTCGTAACGATGCGGTCCGATCGGGAGAATTGCCACCGATCCGAGCGCACTGCTCAGCCGTCCGATGTTGCAGTCTGATCTCCTTGAAGTGGCGAATGAGATGCGCGCTCACCAGCTCCGCCGCCTGGTTCGTGATTATCGTGACTCGGCCCTTCCAGTCATGAACGGAGGTTTTGCATACTCGAATATTGCCGAGGGCGAGGAGCAGATGTTCACATGCAATCCTTATCGGCTTTGGGAGTACACGTCTCTGTTCATTGCTCTCAAAGGCGCTTCTGAATATCGCCGATTTCTCGATGTAGGTGGCGCAGGATCGCCGCTGCCGTATTTCCTGGCGGAAGCTGGTTTCGATGGAACGGCGATCGACTTGCAGCCGCTGCTGGTTGCAGTTTGCAACCACGTCGCGACGACCAGGCGACTCCCGCTGCAGGCGGTGATCGGCGACGCGACAAAACCGCTGCCGGAGTTCAATGGACGCTTTGACTTTGTCACGTGCATTTCGGTACTGGAACACATCCCGGCGTCAAAGCGCGCGCGTGTTTTCAACACTATCTTTGAAGCGCTCCGTGCGGGCGGTCTTTTTTACATGACATTCGACTACGGCACGTATGTCGAGCGCAATGCGTACACACCGGAGAACGAGCACCGCGAAGAGTCCCAGAGCATCGGCGACGTGGACGAGGTCGCGAACGCACTGGAGGCTTGCGGATTTCGTTTCGTCGGAAATGATCCGCGAACTCTCGACTCATCGCTTCGCGGACTGATGTCCTCACCAGCAGCACGCTCGGTCACGTGGCGTTACTCAATGAATCGCTCGGCGATGGACGCAGCAACTCCGTGGCCGATCGTGTTGAAGTATGTCTTGAAGCGGCTGTTGCGAATCAATCGCGTCCGCGATTCCCGCTTCTTTCATCATAATTTTTTCCGAATCTTCGTGGAGAAGCCGAG
>QHVY01000506.1:0-560 GCA_003223695.1 Acidobacteriota bacterium | reverse complement strand
GCAACTTCGACAAACACGATCTCGTCTGCTCATCCGAGATCCATCCTTTCGAATTGCGCAGACGCGCAGAAGGCGGCCGTCTGGTGCATTGGATCGATCCTTTGGCGTTCGCTGTCCATCCGAACGCCGCGCGCGTACCTCAAGTAGTAATGGTGCACCATCTGACCGATCCCGAAGTCAGTCCGATGCTCAAGAAATTGCGGTTCGCGGACTTCATTACAACCAGCTCGCAGCAATGGCGCAGACGACTGCATGCACTGACTGGCCGCCAACCAGTTGTAATTCCGTACTCGGTCGATGCTTCCGTATTTGTTCCTGCGGAGAAGGAGCGCGCAATGGCAGCGCTGCCTCTTACATCAGGTAAGTACGTCATCGGTTTTTCGGGCAGGGCGGAAGCGAATGCCTTTGGACGCAAGGGGACCGACATCTTTCTAAATGTCCTGGCGAACGCGAGAAGAGAGTGGGACGACCTGGCAGTCGCGCTAATTGGTAGCGGATGGGAAACCTTGCGATCGAGCATTGAACAGCTCGGAATCGAAGTTGCTCACTTCCGACCGAAT
>QHVY01000241.1:8544-9071 GCA_003223695.1 Acidobacteriota bacterium | reverse complement strand
AACTCCGTGACTGTGCGCGTTGTACTCGCCCCGATCACTGCTCCTGGAAATCCAAATGTGAGCGCGCCTTCGGGCAGCACTACGCTCGTGCCGATCATCGTGCACGTGCCTGGCTTCCCGGACGGCAGCTTCCCGTTCAGCGCGTCGCTCGATCCGCAGCAGCCGTGGCTGGTCAGCGTCACTCCATCGAGCGGCTCGCTGCCGCCTGAGGGAATCGATCTGACGGTGCTGGCGAATCCGACCGGCTTGCCGGCTGGCACACATACCGGCACGGTCATCGTCTCTGTGACGACCTCCGCGAGCGGCCCGATCGTGGCGAATGGCGTGGTTCCGGTGAACGCGCCGGTGTCCATCAGTCTGGTCACGGCGATCAGGCCCGAACAGCCCGGCATGCCGCCGCCAAACGCGCTGATCATCATGTCCACCGGTCACCTCGACGGCATCAACTCGCGTTGGGCGTCCAACGTGGCGATCGACAACAACGCTTCGGAAAAAGTGACCTATCAGCTCACCTTCACGCCTGATGA